>NZ_JALBGX010000170.1:0-12985 GCF_023006465.1 Rhizobium sp. PRIMUS64
GTGCAGCTTCGGCCTTCGGCGCGGCTGCACCGTCAGCCTTCGGCGCTGGGGCGGCGGAACCCGCACCGCTTGCGGCAGCGGAGACATCCTCGCCATCGGCGGCGAGAACCGCGATCAACGCATTGACTTTGACGCCTTCGGTGCCGGCGGCAACGACGAGCTTGGCGACCGTGCCTTCATCGACGGCTTCGACTTCCATCGTCGCCTTGTCGGTCTCGATCTCAGCGATCACATCGCCAGACTTGACCTTGTCGCCTTCCTTGACCAGCCATTTGGAAAGATTGCCTTCCTCCATGGTCGGAGAGAGGGCGGGCATCGTGATATTGATCGGCATCGAAACACCCTCCCCTTATTTGTAGCAAACAGCCTTCACCGCATCGACCACTTCGCCGACGTTCGGAAGGGCAAGCTTTTCGAGATTGGCGGCGTAAGGCATCGGAACGTCCTTGCCTGCGATCGTCAGGATCGGCGCATCGAGATAGTCGAAGGCCTGCTGCATGACGCGGGTGGCGATTTCGGTGCCGACGGAGGACTGCGGATAACCTTCCTCGACGGTGACCAGACGGCCAGTCTTCTTCACCGATTCGATGACGGTCGGCAGGTCCATCGGGCGGATGGTGCGAAGGTCAATCAGTTCGACGTCGATGCCGATCTTCTCGAGTTCGGCGACAGCCTTGGTCGCATAACTCATGCCGATGCCGAAGGAGACCACAGTGACGTCCTTGCCCGGACGATGGATGCGGGCCTTACCGATCGGCAGGACGAAATTGTCGAGCTTCGGCACATCGAAGTGCTGGCCGTAGAGAATTTCGTTTTCGAGGAAGATGACCGGGTTCGGATCGCGGATCGCAGCCTTCAGCAGGCCTTTGGCGTCGGATGCCGTATAGGGCATGACGACCTTCAGGCCGGGAATGGCGCTATACCAGGCTGCATAATCCTGGCTGTGCTGGGCGCCGACGCGAGCCGCGGCACCATTCGGACCGCGGAAGACGATCGGAGCACCCATCTGGCCGCCGGACATATAGAGCGTCTTGGCGGCGGAGTTGATGATGTGGTCGATCGCCTGCATGGCGAAGTTGAAGGTCATGAATTCGACGATCGGGCGAAGGCCGGCCATTGCGGCACCGACGCCGACACCGGCAAAGCCGTGCTCGGTAATCGGCGTATCGACGACGCGGCGGGGGCCGAATTCCTGCAGTAGCCCCTGCGTGACCTTGTAAGCGCCCTGGTATTCGGCGACTTCCTCGCCCATGACGAAGACGTTTTCGTCGGCGCGCATTTCTTCGGCCATGGCGTCGCGGAGCGCTTCGCGCACGGTCGTCGACACCATTTCAGTGCCGGCCGGGATTTCGGGGTCGTTCGGAACGACAGCCTTCGGCTCGGCCGGAAGCGGCGCGGAGGCGGAACCGGTGTTGGTCGGCTTCTCTTCCTGGGCAACCGCGGGCGCTGCCGCGGCAGCGGGCTTGGCGGCGGAAATGTCCGAAGCGGATTCGCCGTCCTGCAGCAAAACGGCGATCTTGGTATTGACCTTGACGCCTTCAGTGCCGGCATCGACGAGCAACTTGCCGATGATCCCTTCATCGACAGCTTCGACTTCCATCGTCGCCTTGTCGGTTTCGATTTCGGCAATCACGTCGCCGGAGGTGACCTTGTCACCTTCCTGCTTCAGCCATTTGGACAGTGTGCCTTCTTCCATGGTCGGAGAGAGGGCGGGCATGAGGATATCGATAGGCATGGGTTCCCTCCCCGATTAGAGCAGAATGTCGGTGTAGAGCTCGGATGCATCCGGCTCCGGATCGGCCTGGGCGAAATCGGCACTGTCGGCGACGATATCGCGGACATCCTTGTCGATCGCCTTCAGATCGTCTTCGGAAGCCCAGCCCTTTTCGACGAGGCGAGACTTGACCTGTTCGATCGGGTCATGCTCGGAGCGCATCTTCTGCACTTCGTCCTTGGAGCGATATTTCGCCGGGTCGGACATGGAGTGACCGCGATAACGATAGGTCAGCATTTCGAGAATGATCGGGCCCTTGCCGGAACGGCAGTGTTCGAGCGCCTCGTCGGCCGCAGCCTTGACGGCGCGGACGTCCATGCCGTCGACCTGAATGCCTGGGATGCCGAAGCCGGATCCACGAAGCGAGTAGTTCGACTGCGCAGTGGCGCGCGCGGTCGACGTCCCCATGGCGTAACGGTTGTTCTCAACGATATAGACGATCGGCAGCTTCCAGAGAGCAGCCATGTTGAAGCTCTCGTAGACCTGGCCCTGGTTGGCGGCGCCGTCGCCGAAATAGGCGATGGAGACATTGTCGTTGCCGCGGTAGCGGTTTGCGAAGGCAAGACCCGTTCCGAGCGAGACCTGGGCACCGACGATGCCATGACCGCCGTAGAAATGCTTCTCTTTCGAGAACATGTGCATCGAGCCGCCCTTGCCGTGGGAATAGCCGCTGCGACGCCCGGTCAGTTCCGCCATGACGCCGCGTGCTTCCATGCCGGTTGCCAGCATATGGCCGTGATCGCGATAGGCGGTGATGACCTGGTCGCCTTCCTTCTGCGCCATCTGCATGCCGACGACGACAGCTTCCTGACCGATGTAGAGGTGACAAAAGCCGCCGATGAAGCCCATGCCGTAAAGCTGGCCGGCCTTCTCCTCGAAGCGACGGATCAACAGCATCTCGCGATAGGCCTTGAGCTCTTCATTGCGATCGAAGTCGGCTACAGGGCCTCCATTCGATGCTTTGGCTGCCGGTTTTGCTGCAGTTTTGCGGCTGGAAACGGTCGCGGTCTTTCGCGGCGCCATTCAACCCTCCCTATGGGTTTGTCGTTTCTTGGTGGGGCGTACCATAGGGAAGAAATATGACCACAGCAATGCCATAATTGCATGGCTCGTATTCGCTGCTAAATTATTGGAAGAACTATGAAAATTCCAATTAACCTGTTTTCGGTTAATTGGAATAATGGTTGAATATGACGATCTCGTCCGCGCGCGACATGTTGAGCTGATAACGCGCTTTTTCGTCCAACATATCCTTGTCGAGCGAGCCGTCACTGAGGAGCGCGACCTGATTTTCCAGATGTTCGCGCTTCGCCTTCAAGACTGCAAGCTCTTTTTCACGCGCGACACGCTGATGCTCGAACGTCTCCGTTGCGCGCAGGCCGTAATCGCCATGGATGCAATGATAACCGAAATAGGAGAGGAAGGCGACCGTCATGGCCGGAATGACGAAGCGACCGATCTTTCTCTTCTTATGATGCTTTGTCCACATACACGCATGCTCTTGAACGCATTACCAATTCGTTCAATCTAACGCGCAGAGATTAACCGTTCGTTGACTCTAAAAACCGGGCAATAAAAAACCCGCGCCGGGAAGGCGCGGGTTAAACCATTGAACATCAGATCCGATCAGCCGCGAATGATCGAGCGGCCGGCATACTGGGCCTGCGGGCCGAGGCCCTCTTCGATGCGGATCAGCTGGTTGTACTTGGCAAGACGGTCGGAACGCGACAGCGAGCCGGTCTTGATCTGACCGCAGTTGGTGGCGACGGCGAGATCGGCGATGGTCGAATCTTCGGTCTCGCCGGAGCGGTGCGACATGACGGCGGTATAGGCCGCCTTGTGCGCCGTGTTGACGGCATCGAGCGTTTCCGTCAGCGAGCCGATCTGGTTGACCTTGACGAGGATCGAGTTGGCGACGCCCATGCGGATGCCGTCGCGAAGACGGGCGGAGTTGGTAACGAAGAGATCGTCGCCGACGAGCTGGGTCTTCTTGCCGGTCAGGTCGGTCAGCGTCTTCCAGCCGTCCCAATCGTCTTCGGCCATGCCGTCCTCGATCGAGATGATCGGATACTTGGCGGCGAGCTCAGCCAGATATTCGGCCATGGCGCCCGATTCCAGCGTGCGGCCTTCCCCTTCGAGAACGTATTTGCCGTCCTTGAAGAATTCGGTCGAGGCGCAGTCGAGGCCGAGGTAGATGTCCTCGCCCGGCTTGTAGCCGGCTTTCTCGACCGACTTCATGATGAAGTCGAGAGCTTCCGAAGCACTCTTCAGACCCGGTGCGAAACCGCCTTCGTCGCCGACATTGGTGTTATGGCCCTGCGCGGCAAGTTCCTTGCGCAGCGTATGGAAGACTTCCGAACCCATGCGCACGGCTTCGGCGATCGAATCGGCGCCGACCGGCAGGATCATGAATTCCTGGAAATCGATCGGATTGTCGGCGTGGGCGCCGCCGTTGATGATGTTCATCATCGGCACCGGCAGCAGGCTGGCGGAAGCGCCGCCGACATACCGGTAGAGCGGCAGGCCGGACGCCTGGGCGGCAGCCTTGGCGACGGCGAGCGACACGCCGAGGATGGCGTTGGCGCCGAGGCGCGACTTGTTCGGCGTGCCGTCCAGCTCGATCATGATATTGTCGATCTGGATCTGGTTTTCGGCGTCGATGCCACCGATCGCGTCGAAGATCTCGGTGTTGGCGGCTTCCACCGCCTTTTCGACACCCTTGCCCAGGTAGCGCTTGCCGCCGTCGCGCAGTTCGACCGCCTCATGCGCGCCCGTCGAGGCGCCCGAGGGAACGGCCGCGCGGCCCATGCTGCCATCTTCGAGATAGACATCGACTTCGACGGTGGGGTTGCCACGGCTATCGAGAATCTCGCGGGCGATGATATCGGTGATTGCAGTCATGGGTTCTTCCTGCTCGGTGGGTGGTGATAAGTCGGTTCGAAACCTGTCTTAGTCGAAGGCGTGCAAATTACAATGCTGCAATTTCCAGCCTTCGAAAGCGTTCGGATCTCGCCTAAAGAGCGTCGCGATCTTTCAGATTCGCTTGCCACGCTTTAGGTCTTTGGCTTTCCGCATGTCGTTGTCGCAAAACCGCTGCACACTTTTTCGCGACATGCCTATAGCACGATCATGTCAGGCTGTTGAACGTCAAGCCTTGGCGACCGCATCGAAGGCAAGCAGCTTTTCAAGCAGCCGCGGCATGTCCTTGAGATAGACCATGTTCGGGCCGTCGGAAGGTGCATTGTCGGGGTCCTGGTGGGTTTCGACGAAGACGCCGGCAATACCGGTGGCCACTGCTGCGCGCGCCAGCGTTTCCACGAATTCCCGCTGACCGCCGGAGGAATCGCCCTGCCCGCCCGGCTGCGCAACGGAATGGGTGGCATCGAAGATAACGGGCGCGCCCATCGCCGCCATGATCGGCAGCGAACGCATGTCGGAAACCAGCGTATTATAACCGAAGGAGGCGCCACGCTCGCACAGCAGCACGTTCGGATTGCCGCTGGCGTTGAGCTTCTTCAGGACGTTCTTCATATCCCAGGGAGCGAGGAACTGGCCCTTCTTGACATTGACGACGCGGCCGGTCTTGGCGGCGGCGATGAGAAGGTCGGTCTGGCGGCAAAGGAAGGCCGGGATCTGCAGGACGTCGACGACCTTTGCCACCTCCGCGCATTGCTCGGCGGTATGAACGTCGGTCAGGACAGGAAAGCCGAATTCCTTCTTGAGGTCAGCAAAGACCTCCATGCCCTTTTCGATCCCGATGCCGCGTTCAGCCGAAAGAGAAGTGCGGTTCGCCTTGTCGAAGGAGCTCTTGTAAACGAGGCCGATGCCGAGCTTTGCGCAAAGCTCTTTCAGCGTACCGGCAACCATGAAGGCGTGGTCGCGGCTCTCCATCTGGCAGGGACCGGCAATCAGCGACAGGCGGCCGGTATTGGAAAAGGTCACCTGGCCTTGGCCTTCGCCGATCTTGACTTCGGAATTCGTCTCAGTGCTCATCGTGTCTCCTCGAAGGCGAAGAGCGTGCCCTGCCCGGGCGCGGGCTTCACCAGAATGCGATTGTTCTTGCGCGTGTATGTCACCCCGTTAGCAGCCAAATGCGCTTCTGTCACGGCAAGATCGGCGACAATGAAGAGGATTGCCCGGCCACGCAGGCCGCGATCGGCGGATGAGCCGGCGATCTCGAAATAGGCTTCTAGCCCTTCCGGCGTCATCAGGCTGATTTTCGCGTTCGAAGCAGCAACATTGACGCCAAAACCGGTTTTCTCGACTGCCGCCTGCGCCACGGCAAGGCCGACGAAGGCTCCGAAAGCGGCGGCATCAGGCGCGCAGAGCGCGATCTCGGCAATGCCGGTGACGCCATTGGCATGCGTCTCCAGCGCGCCGCGGTCGGCCGGCAGCGGATTGACGCGTTCGACGCTGAAAAGGAAGAGATCGGGCGCTCGCAGGTCGCCGGCAAAAGCCAGCTTGAAGCCGGCGATGCTCTCAGAACCGTCCGGCATCGTCATCGGCCGGGTGAACTGCAGCATCTCGCCGGCGCTCGATCCGTTGCCGACGAAGTTCTGATGATCGATGCCGGCATCCTTACTGCCGAAAGCAAGCCCCGAAAGCCCCTCCTCGCCGCAGCGGAAGCGGAAGGCCCGGTTGCGGGCGGTGAAAACATTGCCTTGCCGCGCTGAGGCCTCGCTCTCCTCGACACTCGCAATCCCGAGCGGCTCCAGATAGGTCTTGTCGGCAAAAAAGACGCAGGCGTTTTCCGTTCCGAAGGGATGGCGTGCATCGGCGGCAACGGTGAAGCCGAGCTTGCCAAGCCTCTCGCGCGCCAGATCGATATTGACGACGGGCAGCACCACATGATCCAGCGGGTGCGGCTTGGCGGAACGCTCGTTCATGATATCCCTCCTGGAAACGGCAAGAGATGTGCGATGGCGCGCCCCTCAATGCAAGAGATGTGTCCCAATCCGGCGAATGAAAATAAAAATCTCAACGAGTTGGCGCCAAGTTTTACGGAAATTTAGCTACTTGCGGAACACATATGGAACATATAGTGTCTGTTCTGGATTTGTTTCAATCACGAGGTCACAACGTCGATGCTCACGCGCAAACAACAGGAGCTTCTCCTTTTCATTCATGAGCGCATGAAGGAATCCGGCGTTCCGCCATCTTTCGACGAAATGAAGGATGCCCTGGACCTCGCTTCCAAGTCCGGGATTCACCGGCTGATTACGGCGCTCGAGGAACGTGGCTTCATTCGCCGCCTACCGAACCGCGCCCGTGCGCTCGAGGTTATCAAGCTTCCGGAGGCCTACAGCCCCAGCATTCAGCCCCGGCGGGGCTTTTCGCCCAGCGTCATCGAGGGCAGCCTTGGCAAGCCGCAGCCGGTCGCCACTCCTGCTCCCGCAAAACCCGTCGCCGACAACGGCAACTCGGTCTCCGTGCCGGTCATGGGCCGTATCGCCGCCGGTGTTCCGATCTCGGCGATCCAGAACAACACCCACGACATCGTCGTTCCGGCCGACATGCTCGGTTCCGGTGAACATTATGCGCTCGAGGTCAAGGGCGATTCGATGATCGACGCCGGCATCTTCGACGGCGACACCGTGATTATTCGCAACGGCAGCACCGCAAGTCCTGGTGACATCGTCGTTGCTCTCGTCGACGACGAAGAAGCGACACTCAAACGCTTCCGCCGCAAAGGCGCCTCGATCGCGCTGGAGGCGGCCAACCCGGCTTACGAGACCCGGATTTTCGGGCCGGACCGCGTCAAGGTTCAGGGCAAGCTCGTCGGCCTCATTCGCCGCTATCACTGACATCAGGCATTCTAGATTCGGCAAAACTGTTGCTGCGCCAGTCATAGGCGCGATGCCGCATCCATGGCCGCGACAATGCATCGAATGCGGTTGCGACCTCCAGGCCGGCGTCGGCGAAGCGCAACTCGACGGAACCGGTCCTGCGCAGCGTTTCGCCGGTGAAGAGCGTCGCCCCTGAGCGGCAGCTGTTGAAGCGCAGGCGGACCGACGTCACGACGATATCGGCCGCGTCGCATGCTGGACCGAGATAGGCGGCATTGTCGATGACAGCAACCACGTGACCATTGCCAAGCCTTGATGTGCACCAGGCCTTCTTGACGCAGGAAAAGCGGTTTGCTTCACCGGCCGCTGCAGCCGCCCGCATCGCCGACCTTGCTTCGTTCTGCTGATCGCGGGAAAGCCTGACGCGGCGGTCTTCTCCCTCCGGCGGAAGAACAGGACCATCCAGCATCTTCGGCGGGTGATGCGTCGGCAGGACCAGCGCTCTCTGCCACTGGTCGAAGATGAAATCCGGCGGTCTTCCACGGTTGGAAGCCATGGCCCCCGCCTCGACGATTGCGACGAGACCACCATCCTCCGAAATCGCCAGATCCGGCGGCCGGGGAACCGGCAGAAGCAAGAGGACGAGCGTCGACACCGCGATGATCGATGTGCCGATATGGCGCAGCCGGGTGCGGAGCAGCGTCAGCAGCAGAAAGCCTGCGACGGCTATCGCGAAATACGAAGCGGGCAAGCGGCCGATGCCGATGTCGCCACCCCAGCCGGACACCGTCTTTGCGATCGCGATCACCAGATCGAGGCCGAATCCGACGACCTTCCAAGGCAAAACGTCCAGACCGAAAGGCATGAGCAGCATCGCCAGCAACCCGGCCGGCATGATGATGAAGGAGATGATCGGCATCGTCGCGAGGTTTGCCGGCAGGCCATAGGCAGTCAGGCGATGAAAATGCTCGATCGAAAACAGCGCGGTGGAAAAGCCGCCGATCAGCGAGGTCAGGAAGACGCCGCCGAAGAAACCCGCAACCGTAACGACGGGCCGAAAAACCGGCAGCTTCAGGAAAGCGTTTTCGCGGACGCGCCGGTCCTTCCACAGCTGGTAGCCAGATACCAACGCCAATGTCGCGGCAAAGGACATCTGGAAACTCGGACCCAAGACCTCGGACGGTGAAATGGCGAGAATGACGAGCGTCGAGAGAGCGACATTGCGCAGGCTGATCGACGGCCGGTCGAAGAAGACGGCAATCAACATGATCGCCATCATGATGAAGGCGCGTTCGGCCGAGACGGCAAAGCCGGAGATCAGGAAATAGGCCGTGACGGCGATGAGCGCGCCGGCAGCAGCGATCTTCTTGGTCGGATAGGCTTGGGCGACACCGGGAAAGAGGCTGAGCAGCATGCGGAAACCGACGAAGAAGATGCCGGCTGACAGCGCCATGTTGAGGCCGGAGATAGCGATGATATGAGCCAGACCGGACTGGCGCAGCGCCTCCGTCGTCTCATTCGAGATGGCGCGCCGCTCGTCCGTCACCAGAGCAGCGGCAAAAGCGCCGGTGTCGCCGGGCAGGATCGACCTTATGCGGTCGCCGATACCGCTGCGCAGCCGATAGAGACCTTCGAGCAGCGCTTCCGTCGTCGATCTGGCCGCTTGCGGACCTGCCTGCAAATCGACCTTTGTCGGCGCACCGTAGAAGAAGCCGTTGGCGCCGATGCCATCGAAATAGGCACCGAAGGAGAAGTCGTTGAGCTCCGGAAGCGCTGGACCTGCTGGCGGCGTCAGCCGTGCCCTGCCGGTTATGATATCACCGATCTCGAAAGGCGCGTCCGCGCCGCGGGCGATCGCGGTTATGCGCCCCGGCGGCCGCTTCACCTCCGGCGCCTCAGTGCCGGTGACGGCAAGAATATAGCGCCACCGCCCGCGACCATCGCCTTCGCGCCGCTCGACACGGCCGGTCACCGTCGTCGTCACTGATGAATCGAGGATCACGGTCGAAGCCCGTCGGCTCTCGAGCTGCGCCGAGACCACGCCGCAGGCGACAAGTGCAAGCGCCAGCAGCGTTGCCCGCAATGCCGCCCGGCTGCGGCTGGCGATGAGAACCGCGACGGTCAGCACCAACAGGCAGAGCAGCGATGCAACGAGCGGGAAGTCCGATGCCGCTAGAAACCAGAAGGCTGAGCCGGCGCCGAGGAAGACCGGTGAGAACAGCAGCAGGCGGCCATGGTCCGCCTCTTCGCCCAGCATGCGCATGCCACCACGCAGCGATTGCGAGGCTGCTGCCGGCAGCCGGTGGCGCCACGGTGTCGCCGACTGCGTCCTTGCAGGCCGCGTCACCACGACAGGCGGAGAAAAACCGGCGGAGTCGGCAAGGCCGGCGCCTGCTTCCGGCCGCAATTCGACTGTCGTCAACTCCTGCATGTGCTGCCCAAGGTCACTCGCCCAGACAGCCAGAATGCAACCGCCAATCAAATCCGGCAAGAATAATCGATTGAAAAGTGAGGGAAAATTGAAAGAGCCAAAAGAGCAGTCGAATCATCGGCTTCCGATATGCATGCGGCTCATCGCTGCAGTGCCTAAAAGGTGATACTGCAATGCACAAAATGCCATCACGGTAACTTGGCATTAGCCTCGCGATCATATAGCTATCGGTGAGGACGCTTAACCCCTATGGCGCTTTTATGGCGCCACCGCCATTTCGGAGGATCAGCATGACGGATCAAAGCGCTACAATAAAAATCGGTGACAAATCAGTCGACCTTGCCGTTAAAAGCGGCACGATCGGACCGAGCGTCATCGATATCGGTGCCCTCTACAAGAACACGGCTTCCTTCACCTACGATCCGGGTTTCACGTCGACTGCATCCTGTGAATCGAAAATCACCTACATCGACGGCGACGAAGGTGTCCTGCTGCATCGCGGCTATCCGATCGAGCAGCTTGCCGAACATGGCGACTTCCTCGAGGTCTGCTACCTCTTGCTTTACGGCGAACTGCCGACCACCGTGCAGAAGAAGGATTTCGATTATCGCGTCACGCACCACACCATGGTGCACGAGCAGATGAGCCGCTTCTTCACCGGCTTCCGCCGCGATGCGCATCCGATGGCCGTCATGTGCGGCTGCGTCGGCGCGCTGTCGGCCTTCTACCACGACTCCACCGACATCACCGATCCGCACCAGCGCATGGTCGCCAGCCTGCGCATGATCGCCAAGATGCCGACGCTTGCCGCCATGGCCTACAAGTACCATATCGGCCAGCCCTTCGTTTACCCGAAGAACGACCTCGACTATGCCTCGAACTTCCTGCGCATGTGTTTTGCCGTGCCTTGCGAGGAATATGTGGTCAATCCGGTGCTTGCCCGCGCCATGGACCGCATTTTCATCCTGCATGCCGATCATGAGCAGAACGCCTCGACCTCGACCGTCCGTCTCGCCGGTTCGTCGGGCGCCAACCCGTTCGCCTGCATCGCCGCCGGCATCGCCTGCCTCTGGGGCCCCGCGCATGGCGGCGCCAACGAAGCAGCGCTCAACATGCTGAACGAAATCGGCTCGGTCGACCACATTCCGGAATATATCGCCCGCGCCAAGGACAAGAACGATCCGTTCCGCCTGATGGGCTTCGGTCACCGCGTCTACAAGAACTACGATCCGCGCGCCAAGATCATGCAGAAGACGACGCATGAAGTGCTCGGCGAACTCGGCATCAAGGATGATCCGTTGCTCGAAGTGGCGATGGAGCTGGAGCGCATCGCGCTCACCGACGAATATTTCATCGAAAAGAAGCTCTATCCGAACATTGACTTCTATTCCGGCATCACGCTGAAGGCGCTGGGGTTCCCCACGACCATGTTCACCGTGCTCTTCGCGCTTGCCCGCACCGTCGGCTGGATCGCGCAGTGGAACGAGATGATCGAGGATCCGGAACAGCGCATCGGCCGTCCGCGCCAGCTCTATGTCGGCGAACCGAAGCGCGATTACATCCCGGTTTCGAAGCGCTGATCGCTTTAAAAGAACCCAAAAGAAAACCCGGTCAGAAATGACCGGGTTTTTTCTTTTCCAGCACGTCGAGAAGGATCTCGGCGGCGTGCTCGCCGGGCGGCTTTTCGGTCTGCATGCGTTGCCAGACGAGATCGTAACCCTCGTTCATCGCCTTCAATTGGAGCGTATCGGCCGACAGCCGCTCCATCCAGCGCGCCAGGCTTGCGCCGCGGACCACCTCGTTCAGATATTCCGGCACGACGGCATAATCGGCGATGATATTGGGCAATGCGCCCGTCCATACCTTGATGCGCTTGGTCAGCAGGCTGATGATCCAATCCGTCTTATAGACGGACACCGTCGGCACGCCGGCAAGGCCGAGTTCGAGGATGACCGTACCGGAAGCCGCCATCGCGGCATCCGCTTCGGCAAAGGCCTTCCACTTCTGCATGGATCCGACCACGACCTCCGGCGGCGTGGCCCAGCCGGCGACGAGACCCTTCACCAGCGCTTCATTGTGCGGCACGGTGGGCAGCAGGAAACGCATCGGGCCGTTGCGGGCGACGAGTTCCCTGGCCGCGTCCTCGAAAAACGGCAGCAGCCTGCTGATTTCGGAGGATCTTGACCCAGGAAGCATCAGGATCGTCTTACCCGCTTCGCCGACGGGTGCGCGCCCGGCGCGCAACCGCCGCGCTTCGAGCAGCGCCGGATCGGCGGTCAGGCGATGGCCGACATAGGTGGTCTCAGGCCCGCCGAGCGTGCGCATCACTGCCGGCTCGAAGGGCAGGACGGCGAGCACATGATCGACGTAGCCGAGCATGCGCGTGGCGCGATATTCCTTCCAGGCCCAAACGCTCGGACAGACGTAATTGACAACAGGCAGATCGGGCAGCGCGGTGCGGACACGCTTGGCGACGCGATGGGTGAAATCCGGGCTGTCGATAATGAGAAGAATATCAGGCTTTGCGGCAATGATGGCAGCCGTCGTCTGGCGGATCAGGGTATAGAGCTTCGGCAGCCGACTCAGCACCTGGGTGATGCCCATGATCGACAGCTCGGAGAAATCGAACAGGGACCGCAAGCCTTCCGCCTGCAGCCCCTCGCCGCCGACGCCGACGAGTTCCACCGGTCCTCTATGAATCCGCTTCAGGGCGGCAATGAGATCTGCTCCAAGCAGATCCCCCGACACCTCGCCGGCAATGACGGCGATCTTCAGCGGCGCCCCGTTCATTCGAGCCCCCATGACGGCAGGCCGCGATCGATGCCGCAGACGAAAAGCCCGGCCTCATCAGCGGCTTTGATGACGGCGGCGCGATCGAGCACCAGCGAGCGGCCGGCCTCGACGGCGACGCCGGCAAGGCCGGCTTTCCTCGCGTTCAAGACCGTGGAAACGCCGATCGCCGGCAGGTCGGCACGGATATCCTGTTGCGGCTTG
>NZ_JALBGX010000171.1:0-12874 GCF_023006465.1 Rhizobium sp. PRIMUS64
GCTCCGGCTGCCCGCCCTGCGCCGAACCCGCCGCACGGTCATCCCGGCCACGATCATGGGAGCCATGCCCACGCCCCTCAACAGCCGCCGCGCGCCGGCAAGATCGGTGTGCCTGGCATCGGCGCCATCATCGCCGTCGCCTCGGGAAAGGGTGGGGTTGGCAAGTCGACCACCGCCGTCAATCTCGCGCTCGGGCTGCTTGCCAACGGTCTTCGCGTCGGCATTCTCGATGCCGATATCTATGGTCCCTCGATGCCGCGACTGCTGAAGATATCCGGCCGCCCGACGCAGATCGACGGCCGCATCATCAATCCCATGGAGAATTATGGCCTCAAGGTCATGTCGATGGGCTTCCTTGTCGATGAGGAGACGGCGATGATCTGGCGCGGTCCGATGGTCCAGTCGGCGCTGTTGCAGATGCTGCGCGAAGTCGCCTGGGGCGAACTTGATGTCCTCGTCGTCGACATGCCGCCCGGCACCGGCGACGCGCAATTGACCATGGCCCAGCAGGTTCCGCTTGCCGGCGCCGTCATCGTCTCGACGCCGCAGGATCTCGCTCTGATCGATGCCCGCAAGGGCCTCAACATGTTCCGCAAGGTCGAGGTGCCGGTGCTCGGCATCGTCGAGAATATGAGCTATTTCATCGCTCCCGATACCGGCACCCGCTACGACATCTTCGGCCATGGCGGCGCCCGCAGGGAGGCCGAGCGCATCGGCGTGCCCTTCCTCGGCGAAGTGCCGCTGACGATGAACATTCGCGAAACCTCCGACGCCGGCACGCCGCTGGTCGCCTCCGAGCCGAACGGCGTCGTCGCCGGCATCTATCGCGGCATCGCCGCCAAGGTCTGGGAGCAGATCGCCGGCCAGTCCCAGCGCGCGGCGCCGACGATCGTCTTCGAATAATGCATGTCGCCCGGAAGTGTGCAGCGGTTCCGGGATAACGACGGTGCTTGAGCGAGCCGAATCACCGCGGCGGATACCCCAAATTGTGGGGGAAACGTGGTGAAAAGCCGCGCTTCACGGAAGATGTCTTGATTATTTCACGGCTTTGCTTCATATGCCGCGGCGCCATGATGGCGTTTTGCTGCAGATGCTCAATGACGGTCGTCTTCGTTTCGAAGAGGCGGCCCGCCTGCAAGTTCGGAGTTGTCTTGTCGATCGAAGGATTGGGAACTGCGATGCGGTTGAGCACAATGCGCATGCCGGCCCTTGAGGTTGGATGCAGCCGGAGAGACTACCGGTGATTACCGCTTACTGTTCGAATTGCAAGTCGGTCGAGATCCGCGATCTCACGCATGCCGCCTCCTTTCCCGAGGACGTCGTCTGGATCGACATGATCGAGCCGACCCGCGACGAGGAGCTCTATGTCGAAAAGATTCTCGGCATCGAGGTCCCGACCCGCGACGATCTCAAGGATATCGAACCTTCTGCCCGTCTCTATGTCGAAAACGACGCCGTCTTCATGACCGCCTCGCTGCTCTGGAAGGCTGACACCGACGTACCGACTCTGACCGATGTCGCCTTCATCCTGGCCGGAAACCGCCTGGTCACCATTCGCTACGCTCATCCCAAATCCTTTGCGCTGTTCATTGCCGCGCTCCACCGGCTGCCGGAAAACTGGCGCAGTGGTGCCGCCCTTCTCGCCAAGCTCTTGGAGACGATCGTCGACCGCACCGCCGAGATCCTCGAAATCTCCGTTTCGCGCCTCGACATCTTGTCGACACATGTCTTCGGCGACCGGGCAAGGAAGGTGCGCAAGCCCTCGAACTACCTCGAGGAGAAGCTGCGCGATATTGCCGGCCATCACCGGATGATCAGCAAGGTGCGCGACAGTCTCGGTTCGCTTGCCCGCCTGCTGACGTTCTTTCACACGATCCCGGCGATCCAGCAGGACCGCGAGGCGAAGGAGCTCTGCCGCACCGTCTCGCGCGATATCCAGTCGCTGTCGGAGCATGCTTCCTTCGTCGCCGCCAACATCACCTTCCTGCTCGACGCTTCGCTCGGCCTCATCAACATCGAGCAGAACTCGATCATCAAGATTTTCTCGATTGCCTCGGTGGTGTTCTTGCCGCCGACATTGGTCGCCTCCATCTATGGTATGAACTTTCAGATCATGCCGGAGCTGACCTGGGTCGCGGGTTATCCCTACTCGCTGGCCCTGATGGTGATATCCGCCGTCATCCCCTTTTTCTTTTTCCGCTGGAAAGGCTGGCTCTAAGGAGCCTGTTGCAACTTCATGTCCGAAGAGAGCCATCCGAACGAACGCCATATGACGCCGCGAAAGCTGTTCTATCTCGGGCTGGGTTCCGTCGGTGTCGTCTACGGCGATATCGGTACCAGCCCGCTCTATGCCTTTCGCGAGGCGTTGAAGCCGGTGGCCCATGACGGCGTCACCCGTTTTGAAGTCATCAGCCTGATCTCGCTGATGATCTGGGCACTGACGATCATCGTCACCATCAAATATGTGCTCTTCCTGCTGCGCGCCGACAACGACGGCGAGGGCGGCACGCTGTCGCTGCTTGCACTGCTGATGAAGACCGCCAACGGCCATACCGCCATCCTGATGCTGCTCGGCCTGATGGGTGCCGCTCTCTTCCTCGGCGATGCGATGATCACGCCGGCGCTTTCAGTGCTGTCGGCCGTCGAGGGTCTGAAGCTCGTCACACCCAGCCTCGCGGAATATATCGTGCCGATCTCGGTGGTGATCCTGGCGCTGCTCTTCGTCGTGCAATCGCGCGGCACCGGCGCCGTCGCGAAGTTCTTCGGCCCGATCACCGCCGTCTGGTTCCTCGTCATGGCTGCCGCCGGCATTTCCCATATCTCGGACGATTACGGCATCCTGGCCGCCTTCAATCCCTATTATGCCGTCAGCTTCCTGCTGCATGAGGGCTTTTACGGCGTCGTCGTGCTTGGCGCCGTCTTCCTGACGGTGACGGGTGCCGAGGCGCTCTATGCCGATCTCGGCCATTTCGGCCGCCGCCCGATCCAGTGGGCCTGGTTCCTGCTGGTTTTCCCGGCGCTGACGCTGAACTATCTCGGGCAGGGGGCGCTCGTTCTCGGCAATCCGATGACGATGTCCGATCCCTTCTATCTGATGTATCCGAAATGGGCGCTGCTGCCGGTCGTTATCCTGGCGACCGCTGCGACGATCATCGCCAGCCAGGCCGTCATCACCGGCGCCTTCTCGATGGTGCGTCAGGGCATCAACCTCGGCTTTCTGCCGCGGATGGAAATCCTCTTCACTTCGGAAACCAATACCGGGCAGATCTTCGTGCCGTCGGTCAATGCCGTGCTGTTCATCGGCGTCATCTTCCTGGTGCTGAGTTTCAAGACTTCGGACGCGCTGGCGACCGCCTATGGCATCTCCGTCACCGGCGCCATGGTCGTCACCTCGATCATGGCCTTCGAATTCGTCCGTGCCCGCTGGAACTGGTCGCTTCCCGTCGCGGTGATCGCGCTTGCGCCGCTCGTCGTGCTCGAAATGATCTTCCTCGGCGCCAACCTTTTGAAGATCCACGACGGCGGCTATATCCCGATCATGATCGCCACGGCCTTTACCGTCGTCATGTGGACCTGGCGTCGCGGCACGGCGATCCTGATGGAAAAGACCCGCCATACCGATATTCCGCTCGCCTCCTTCGTCAGCTCGATCGAGCGCAAGAGCGAACATTCGCCGGCCCAGGTCCCGGGTACGGCGATCTTCCTGACCAGCGATCCGGAATCCGCCCCCGCCGCCTTGCTGCACAATCTCAAGCACAACCATGTGCTCCACGATCGCAACGTCATCTTGACGATCCGC
This sequence comes from Rhizobium sp. PRIMUS64, assembly GCF_023006465.1. Lineage (NCBI taxonomy): Bacteria > Pseudomonadati > Pseudomonadota > Alphaproteobacteria > Hyphomicrobiales > Rhizobiaceae > Rhizobium > Rhizobium sp. PRIMUS64. The sequence continues at coordinate 3,800 of NZ_JALBGX010000171.1, forward strand.
ACGATCAACAAGCCGCGCGTGCCAAGCCACGACCGCTACAAGGTCGAGCAGATTTCCGAGCGTTTCTCCCGCGTCGAGCTGCTGTTCGGCTTCATGGAATCGCAGAACGTCTCGCAGGCCTTGGCGACATTGCGCAAGACAGGGCTGAAGTTCGACATCATGTCGACCTCCTTCTATCTCGGCCGCCGCAAGCTGGTGCCGGACGCCAAGTCGGGCATGCCCTATTGGCAGGACCGGCTCTACATCGCCCTCGCCAACGCCGCCGCCAATCCCTCGGACTACTTCCGTCTGCCGGCCAACCGCGTGGTGGAACTGGGCTCGCACGTTATTATTTGATTGCGCTTCGCCGCCGGCCCTTCTCCCCGTGTCGACGGGGAGAAGTCGCGGGTATTGCGACAGCACGCATCCCTTCGGGTTGTGCTGAGCTGCCCATAGGCACATTCCGGCACGGCCTGTTAACCGGACGTCAAGGTTAATGCGAGATTTTCAATGGAATGTTCCCGCGTTCCATGCCCGGAGTCCGTGTTGCGTCGAAAGAGCCCTTCCCGTAGCAAGCTGCGTCTCATTCCCGAGAATTGGGTGTCGCCCGTAATCTTCGGTCTTGCCGGCTGGCTGATTTTCCCGAGCGTCGCATCTCATGCCGATCTGGCCGCCATGCTCGCCGGCCTCGATCATGAGGGGGAGAACTGGCGCATGGTGCTGACCAATTCGCCGGCCGGCTCCATCCACCAGGCCGAACTCGCCTTCGCCGAGCCGATGGTGACGGGTTCGATCTCCGCCGGTGCCGGCATGGTGCTGCCCGATGGCCGCAAGGTCGCTTTTACCGCCAAGGACAAGGGCCACGAGGACACGCCGGACGAGGATCGGGTCAATCGCAGCACCAAGAAGGGCCGCGTCGTCGCTGTCGAGAAGATGCAGCCGCCGAAGGACTTTTCCGCCGGCTCGATCCTCGAGCGCACCAAGATGCTCTTCACCCCGAGCTTCGATCTCAAGGACAGGTCGGCCTTCGTCAAGCCGAAGATCCAGGGCAAGGAAATCCAGATCGCCACATCTTTCTATAAGACGCAGCCTGTTGTGACCGATAATGGCGTGCCGGCAATGCTCGCAAGCCTCGTCACCAGCAACAAGGCCGATGTGCTGGCCACGGCCTATGCGCCGGCAGCACCTGACTATGCCCGCCAATCGCCCTTCGATTCCATCCTGGCCGAGCCGGACAGCGGCCGCTTCGTTCCGGAGATCGGCCCGCGCGATCATGCGTGGGCCGCAAGCGTGCTGGCACCGAGCGTCTTTTCTGCCCGCGAACAGCAGTGCCTTGCCTCCGGCATCTATTTCGAGGCACGGGGAGAATCGGTGAAGGGCCAGGCGGCCGTCGCCCAGGTCATCCTCAACCGCGTCCGCAACCCTTCTTATCCGAAGACCATCTGCGGCGTCGTCTACCAGAACGAGGACTGGCGCAATCGCTGCCAGTTTTCCTTCGCCTGCGACAGCATCAAGGACAGGGTGAACTCGGAATATCACTGGCGAGTCGCCCGCGATGTGGCGATGGCGGTGACATCAGGCAAGATCTGGCTGCCGCAGGTGGGCTCGGCGACGCACTATCATGCCGTCTATGTCAGACCGAAATGGGCAAAGACCATGGAAAAGGTCGGTCGCATCGGTCTTCACGTCTTCTATCGCACCTATGGCGGCGGCTGGAGTTGAGATAAATCGCTTGGGCAAGCAGATTTCCGGCCCGGAAAAGCGGATTCTTTCCGTCGAATTTACGCGATCGATCCGGAGTCGATATATCTCTTTGATTTGATAGAATTATTTTCTCGCTGGACAGAAGCTGTCTACGCCTTGACTATGCTAATCCCTAAAACTATGTTGCGCGCGACTTCAGAACGGGCCGGAAGGGTCTCAACCTTCGTGTCCGGGGTCCGAATGACCGGGGTAGCGGGAGTGCGGGCGACGGGCAGACGAGGAGAGATCCATGGCGGACGACCGCGAGGAAAGTCTTGAAAAGCGCCGTGCGCAATTGGGAGCGAAACTCGCGACCAAGGGCGTCGAGACGGGAGAAGATGAGGCTAGGGAAGCCCGCGCCGAGGTAAGCCGCAAAGGTTATGCCCAGGCGATGAAGCTTTCCAGCGAGTTCATTTCCGCAATCGTCGTCGGTGCTCTCCTTGGCTATCTCCTCGACCGTTTTGTTGGCACGGCGCCTTGGGGTTTGATTGTTCTTCTGCTTCTCGGATTTTGTGCCGGCGTTCTGAACGTGCTGCGTTCTGCGGGGGTGGTGGCCCATCCCCTGGACGACAAGGACGACAAGAAATAAGGACCGGTTCCGGTCCAGTGCAATGACCCCGCGTCCTGCGGGCCAACGAGAGAGAACAAGCGGTGTCTAACGATCCGACTCATCAGTTCCTGATCCAGAAGATTGTGCCGATCGAAATCGGCGGAATTGATTTTTCGTTCACCAATGCATCGCTCTTCATGGCCGCTTCGGCTGCCGTTGCCGTCGGCTTCCTCTATTTCGCGACCTCGAACCGCGCCATCGTGCCGGGCCGTTCGCAGTCGGTCGCGGAAATGTCCTATGAGTTTATCGCCAACATGCTGAAGGAAGGCGCGGGCAAGCAGGGAATGAAGTTCTTCCCGCTGGTCTTTTCGCTCTTCACCTTCGTTCTGACGGCGAACCTGCTCGGCATGTTCCCGTATTTCTTCACGGTCACCAGCCAGATCATCGTCACCTTCGCGCTGGCGCTCTTGGTTATCGGTACGGTTCTCGTCTACGGTTTCTATAAGCACGGCTTCCACTTCCTGAATGTCTTCGTGCCCTCGGGCGTGCCGGGCGTTCTGCTGCCGCTGGTCGTCACGATCGAAATCATCTCCTTCCTGTCCCGTCCGATTTCACTCTCTGTTCGTCTTTTTGCGAACATGCTCGCCGGTCACATCACGCTGAAAGTGTTCGCAGGCTTCGTCGCCTCGCTCGGAGCCCTTGGTGCTGTCGGTGTCGGCGGCGCCGTTCTTCCCCTCATCATGACCGTCGCCCTGACCGGTCTCGAGTTCCTCGTCGCCTTCCTTCAGGCTTACGTCTTTGCGGTGCTGACTTGCATGTACCTCAACGACGCAATCCATCCGGGCGGGCACTAAGGATAACGACATCGACGTCAAAGGGCGTCAGTCATTCGCCGCAACAACCATTTCAAAGGAGTTCAACATGGAAGCGGAAGCAGCAAAGTACATCGGTGCAGGCCTGGCTTGCTTTGGTATGGCCGGTACGGCTCTCGGCCTCGGCAATATTTTCGGCAGCTACCTCTCCGGCGCTCTGCGCAATCCGTCTGCCGCTGACAGCCAGTTCGGCCGTCTGGTATTCGGCTTCGCCGTTACGGAAGCTCTGGGCATCTTCTCGCTGCTCGTCGCTCTCCTCCTCCTCTTCGCCGTCTGATATCGGCGAATAGATGGATCACGGCCTGCGACCGCAAGCCGTGATCCTTTGCATTTGCAGTCCACCTGGAGGTGAGCATGTTTTTTGTGACCCCGGCTTACGCTGAGGAAGCACCGGCGGCAGCGACGGGTACGGATGCGCACGCCGCTCCGGCCGCAGGCGAGGTCCATACCGAGACTGGTGTTGCCGAAGGCGAACACGCCCGCGGCCCTTTCCCGCCTTTCGATTCGACGACCTTCGCGTCCCAGCTGCTCTGGCTGGTGATCACGTTCGGCGTCTTCTATTTGCTCATGCAAAAGGTCATCGCGCCGCGCATCGGGGCCATCCTTGATCAGCGTCACACGCGTATTTCCCAGGATCTGGAAGAGGCAGCCCGCCTGAAGGCGGAAGCCGACGCCGCCGTCCGGACCTATGAAGGTGAACTGGCCGCTGCCCGCGCCAAATCCAACGCGATCGGCGCCGCCGCCCGAGACGCCGCTAAGGCCAAGGCCGAAGAGGATCGTCGCGCTGTCGAGGCGAGCCTGTCGGAAAAGATCAAGGCTGCCGAGCTCCGCATCGGCGAGATCAAGGCCAAGGCCTTCGCCGACGTCGGCACCATTGCCGAGGAGACGGCGGCTGCCGTTGTCGATCAGTTGATCGGCGGCACCGTTGCCAAGGCCGATGTCGCTGCCGCCGTCGCGGCTGCCAAGAAGGAGGCTTGATCGATGGAATTTGCCTTTGACGCGACTTTCTTCGCCTTTGTCGGCCTCGTCCTCTTCCTGGCGCTGGTCGTTTACCTGAAGGTTCCGGGCATGATGGCACGGTCGCTCGACGACCGCGCCGACCAGATCCGCAACGAATTGGCCGAAGCCAAGCGTCTGCGCGAAGAGGCCCAGCACCTGCTCGCCGAATACCAGCGCAAGCGCAAGGAAGCGGAAGCCGAGGCGGCCCATATCGTTGCCGCCGCCGAGCGCGAAGCCCAAATGCTGACTGCTGAAGCGAAGAAGAAGACGGAAGAATTCGTCACCAATCGCACGGCGCTCTCCGAGCAGAAGATCAAGCAGGCCGAGGCCGAAGCGATGAAGGCGGTACGTTCCGCTGCTGTCGATCTGGCGATCGCCGCCGCAGAAACCGTGCTTGCCAAGCAGGCCGATGCCAAGGTTCAGTCCGAGCTCTTCGGCAATGCCGTCGGCCAGGTCAAGACGCGGCTCAACTGAGCGCTTCGAAAAAGATTGAGAGGAAAGGCCGGGAATGTCCCGGCCTTTTCGTTTGAGCGGTTTTTTCTTCTGCTTGGCTTTTTTTGAATGGCCTATTCGGAAAGCAGCTCGTCCGTCTCAGGACCGTCCTCGACCTTTCGCAACGGCCTGAAGCTCATCCGGTGCAGGGAACAGGGGCCGTGCCTCTCGATGCCGGCGCGGTGCTGCGCCGTGCCATAGCCAACATGCGCGGCAAAACCGTAATCCGGAAATACATTATGCGCTCGTGCCATCATCCGGTCGCGCGTCACCTTGGCGACGATCGAGGCGGCGGCGATCGAGACCGAGCGGGCATCACCCTTGACCACGGCCTGCCCGGGGCAATCAAGGCCGGGCGGCACATCGAGCCCGTCGGTCAGCACGTAGCTTGCCGGAATGGCGAGGCTGCAGATGGCTCGGCGCATGGCGTCGAGGCTTGCCTTGCGGATATCCGTCTCGTCGATGCGCGTCGAGCTGGAGGAGGCGATCGAGACGGTCGCCGTCGACAGGATCTGTACGAACAGTTCCTCGCGCCGTTGCGCCGAAAGCTGCTTGGAATCGTTCAGACCCTCAGGGATGCGCCGCGGATCAAGGATGACCGCAGCAGCAACGACCGGTCCCGCCAGCGGCCCGCGGCCTGCCTCGTCGGCACCGGCAACCGGCCAGTGGCCGGCCTTGCGGGCTTTGAGTTCCAGCCGGAAATCCGGCGCGAGCGGAACCGTGTCGAAAAGCAGGGGAGAATCGGGTGACGTGCGAGGTTTCATGCGGCTGAACCTCGCACGCCAACCCGATTGCCCGCAAGTCCCCGGATCAGGGCGGCGGCCGGGGACGCTCCGGCGGATGGTGGCGGTCAGGGCCATCCGCGGGAATTGCGCTCGGGCTCGAAAACAGGCGGTTTTTTCGAGAGCCGATGCGCAAGCTCGAAGCAATTCCAGGAAGGTGCGGCGCGGTTTCCCGTCCGGAATTGCGTAAAAGGTTAGAGGCAATTCCAGGAAAAGTGCGGCGCGGTTTTCGGTCCGGAATTGCGTAAAAACAAAAGGTTAGAGCAACGACAACTGCACGCCGCTGCCATCGGGCGGCACGAACAGATCGTCGCGCAGCGGCACGCTGCGGCGTGTCAGGCCGAAACGTCGGGCTGCCATTTCAAAACGCCGGGCGATCTGCCAGGCATAGGGGCCGGCGCCCTTCATGCGCTTGCCGAATTCGGCGTCATAATCCTTGCCGCCGCGCATCGAGCGCACCAGCGACATCACATGCCGGTAACGATCGGGGTAATGCTGCAGCAGCCAGTCGCGAAACAGCGGGCTGACCTCGAGCGGCAGCCTGAGGATGACATAGCTCGCCTCGGCGGCGCCGGCAGCCTTGGCCGATTCGAGGATGCGCTCAAGTTCGTGGTCGTTCAGCGCCGGGATGAGCGGGGCGGCCATGACAGCCGTCTGCACGCCTGCTTCGGCAAGGGTGCGGATCGTCTCCAGCCGCCGCGGCGGCGTGGCGGCACGCGGCTCCATCGTCCGGGCAAGCTTGCGATCCAGCGTGGTCACCGAGATGCCGACGCGCACCAGGTTCTTAGCTGCCATCTCCTGCAGAATGTCGAGATCACGCAGGATCATCGCCGACTTGGTGACGATCGATACCGGATGGTTCGCCTTGTTCAACACCTCGAGAATACCGCGCATGATGCGCCATTCCTTCTCGATCGGCTGATAGGGATCGGTATTGGTGCCGATCGCGATCACTCGCACTTTGTAGCCGGGCTTGGCGAGTTCCCGCTCCAGGAGTTTTGCCGCATCGGGCTTGGCAAAGAGCTTCGTCTCGAAATCGAGCCCTGCAGAAAGCCCCATATAGGCGTGTGTCGGCCGGGCGAAACAATAGATGCATCCGTGCTCGCAGCCGCGATAGGGATTGATCGAGCGGTCGAAGGGAATGTCCGGCGATTCGTTGCGGGTGATTGCCGTGCGCGGCTTCTCGACCTGCACTTCTGTCTTGAAGGGCGGCAGCTCTTCCCACGTCTGCCAGCCATCGTCGACGGTCTCCCGCTGCAGCGCCTCGAACCGACCTGTCGGGTTCAGCCCCGCCCCACGTCCACGCCGCCGATCGACCTCGACTCTCAGACCGGAGGAAACGATCATCGCATCGGCAATATCTGCCGTATTGGCAGGCGCGAATGCGGCCTGCCCTGCCAGGGACTGCTCTCTCATCGGATTCTCCCGTGGCGGAAAGCCATCGCCTCCGCCCGTTCTGCTGATTAAATTCCTATCTGCAAAACGAGAACAATGCAAGAACAAAATGAGGAAAACGGTGCTGGCAAAAATTTGTGCGGCGCATTATAAATGGTCAATGTTGACGGTTGTTCTCGAATGTCAGGATCAGGAATCTGAGCTGGCGCAGACCTTATCGGTATTGGTGGCAGGCGCGGTGGAGGGGCTGGTGAGCGATGTGGTCGTGCTCGATCACGGCTCGCGCGACGGCACCTCGCGGGTGGCCGACGCCGCCGGCTGCCGCTTCCATTCGCAGTGGGATATCAAGGACATCGTCCGCTCCGCCCGCGGCGAATGGCTGCTCTTCGTCGAGCCGGGCGCGAGACCTCAGGCCGGCTGGATCGATGAGATCGCCGAATATGTCGCATTGAACAAGCTGCCGGCGCGCTTCACCGCCTCGCGTGGTTACAGGCGCCCGTTCTTCCAGCGTGTCGGCCGTGCCGTGCCGCCGCTGGAACTCGGCTTTCTCCTGCCGAAGAAGCAGGCGCTCGCCATCGCCAAAAGCGGGATGCGGCTTACCGAATTCGTCAAGGGCCAGAAGCCGCGCAAACTCGCGAGCGAACTGATTCCGTCCTGGGTTGCCCGCGCTGCACGGTAGGTGCCGCAAACCTCTCCATGAGCAAAAGATGGCGCCCAATAGGATTTCGCGCTATAATTCGAACATGGCGCCGTCGAAGCGCCTCGCTTCGCAACGGAATGGCCATGGAATGCCGGTGAACGGCAGAACAGGTCAGCGAAAATCTCCTCTTCTGCCGGTTTCCGGCGAAAGGAGGTGCGTCATGGTACGCAGTATGATCTACGGCCTCATAGCCGTCATATTGCCGACATTGGTGATCGCGCATCCGCATTCGGCAGCATCGCAGATGATGCGCAGTTGCGCAGGCCGACCCGAAATCGTCAATTTCCTGGACAAAAACTTCGCCGAAAAGCTCACGGCAGTCGGACTGATCAACGAGAACGCCATTCTGGAGGTCTATGCCGCCGAAAGCGGCACCTGGACCCTCATCGTCACGGATGTTCACGGCATAAGCTGCGTTCTGCTGTCGGGTGATAGCTGGGACACCATGCCCGTCTTGCCGGGCCTGGCCACATAGTGAATGCCCCTGGTTCGCCAGGGGCAACCATGCCCTACTTCGTCGCGCCGCGTTTCAGGTGTTCGTCCAGACGCGGCATGATCTCGACGAAATTGCACGGCGCGCTGCGGTAGTCGAGCTGTCCTTTCAGAATGCCGTCCCAGGCATCCCGGCAGGCACCGGGCGAGCCCGGCAGCACGAAGATGAAGGTGGAGTTGGCAACGCCTGCCGTGGCGCGCGACTGGATCGTCGCCGTGCCGATCTTCTCGTAGGAGATCCGGTGGAAGATGGCGGAAAAGCCGTCCATCCGCTTTTCGAACAAAGGCTCCAGCGCCTCGGGTGTCACGTCGCGGCCGGTAAAGCCGGTGCCGCCGGTGGTGATGACCACGTCTATGTCTTCTCTGTCAGTCCATGCCTTCACCCGCGCGGCAATCTCCGCGCGATCATCAGGCACGATCCCCCGGTCGACCAACCTATGGCCCGCCTCTGTGATCCGCGCCGCCAGCGTGTCGCCTGACTTGTCTGTCTCCGGCGTGCGGGTATCCGAGATCGTCAGAACCGCAATGCCGACCGCGATGAAGGGCCGCTTTTCGTCCAGACCTGCCATCATGCGCCTCCCGAAACCGTTTCCGTCGCCTGGAAATACCAGTCGGACCGCTCGTCGTGAAGAGCTGCCGCCGCATCTTCGGCAGCAGCCATGGTCGCAAAGATGCCGAAACAGGTGGCGCCGGAACCGGACATACGGGTCAAAAGCGCGCCGTGAGCCTGCAGCATCGCCGCGATAGCCGCAATCTCGGGCACCATCTCGCGCGCCGGCGGCTCCAGGTCGTTGCGGGCCGCACCGATCGCCGCGAGCCAGTCGGCAGTCCCGCGTAAACTTGGAGCCAGGCGCAGAGTCGGATTGTTCTTGGTTGCCAGCCGGCGGAAAACCTCGGGCGTGGAGACGCCCTTCAGCGGATTGGCGAGCACCATGGCAAGGACGGGCAGCTCCGGCACGGGTTCGATCTTTTCGCCGATGCCGCGGGCAATCAGCGGCCGGCTCGCAAGGCACATCGGCACGTCGGCGCCGAGCTTCAGGGCGAGAGCTGCGAGCGCCTCCTCGGGCAAGC
>NZ_JALBGX010000172.1:0-12843 GCF_023006465.1 Rhizobium sp. PRIMUS64
CCAGCGTCGCCGCCCTGCGTCCGTTGACGATGACATGCGCGCCGGCCTCGGCAAGGGCGCGCGCCATCTCGAAGCCCAGACCACGGCCGCCGCCGGTCACGAGCGCCACCTGACCTGCCAGTGAAAATCTATCCAATATGCTCATGGTTTTCGTCGCTCTCAACCGGGTCCGTCGCGACAATTAATGGACTCAGTCAACTAATTTGGCAATAGCCGAACGACGAGACCGGATGACGGTGAGGCAGCCCGTCCGGTACACATCCGGCCTAACCGAGCAGCCCGGCCAACCAGCGCGAATCGAGGTGGCGTTCCAATTCCCCGGCGACGTCGTCGAGCGCCTGCTCGACGCTCTCGCGGTAATTCCTCCGCCCACCTGATAGGCCGAAGCTTTGAAGCAGCCGGTCGCGATAGGCGTCGCTACCGAAGAGCCCGTGCAGATAGGTGCCCATGATCCGACCGTCGGCCGACAGCGCGCCGTCGGGCGCGCTGTCAATGATCGCCGAGGGCCGATCGCAATCCGGGCCGCGGGTGATGCCGAGATGGATCTGGTAGCCGGCAAGCGGCGCGTCATATTCGGTCGAGCGAGCCTGGCTGTTCCGCACGGTCTTCTCCGGCGCCATCTCGGTCTCGATGTCGAGCAGCCCAAGCCCCGGCGTCTCGAGCGTCCCGCCCTCGATGCCGAGCGGATCGCGCACTGTCCGGCCGAGCATCTGGTAGCCGCCGCAGATGCCGATCACCCGGCCGCCGCGCCTGACATGCGCCTTGAGATCGCGGTCCCAGCCCTCAGCCCTGAAGTCGGCGAGATCCGATATCGTCGATTTCGAGCCGGGAAGCACAACGAGGCTCGCATCGGCAGGTATCCGCTCGCCTGATCGCACGAACACCAGCTCGACATCCGGCTCGGTCCTCAGCGGATCGAGATCGTCGAAATTGGCGATGCGCGGCAGCACCGGCACGGCGATCTTCAGCGCGCCCGTCCCGCCCCTCGCCAGCCGTTCGAGCACGACAGAATCTTCGGCCGGCAGGCGTCCCGCACCCGGCAGCCACGGCACGACGCCGAAGCACGGCCAGCCGGTAAAGCCCTCGATGGCGCGGATGCCGTCGTCAAACAGCGAGACGTCGCCGCGGAACTTGTTGATGATATAACCCGCAATCATCGCCCGGTCGCCATCGTCGAGGATTGCATGCGTGCCGACCAGCGAGGCGATGACGCCGCCGCGGTCGATATCGCCGACGAGCACGACAGGCACGCCCGCCTGCGTCGCAAAGCCCATATTGGCGATATCGCCGGCCCTGAGATTGATCTCTGCCGGCGATCCGGCACCCTCGACGATAACGAGGTCGGCGCCCGCAGCCACTTTTTCGAAGCTCTCGAGCACGGCGCCGAGCAACTGTGGCTTCAGCCGCTGGTAGTCGCGCCCCTTCGCCTGGCCGAACACCCTGCCCTGCACGATGATCTGGCTGCCATTCTCCGATTGCGGCTTAAGCAGCACCGGATTCATGTGCACCGAGGATGGCGTGCGCGCGGCCAGCGATTGCAGCCACTGCGCCCGGCCGATCTCGCCGCCGTCATCGGCGACCGCCGCATTGTTCGACATATTCTGGGGCTTGAACGGCCGGACCGTCAGCCCGCGATTGGCCGCCAGCCGGCAGAGGCCTGCAACCAGAACCGTCTTGCCGACATCGGAGCCGGTTCCCTGCAGCATGATCGCTCTTGCCATGGTGGCCCGCATCCGCCTCTCGTTCGGGCGAGGCCTACAATAGGCGGTAATCCCGGGTCAAGACTTGCCCCAAAGTTCCGTGCCGCAAACGCGAAAACCGCGCATGGCCTTGGCTCTGCGCGGTTTGCCGAAAACTCAGGCGTCTTCGCCCCTACACGGCGAAGCTCGCTTTCTCCGGTACGCACTACCTGAACCAGAGAAGCGGCGGTCATTGCTGCCACGACCCAACTGATAACGGCACATTCTTACCGGAGGGTTATTGAAGGCTTACGCAAATGTTAATTTTGATCTTTTTTGACATTCTCGTCGAAATTTCTGCCGAAGATCCGCCGCCGATCGCGAAGAGCGTGCATTTCGCCCAGGGGCGCCATTTTCGGGATCTTCACATAAATTCTTCGAATTCAATCATTTAGTCACGCAACCATGAGCAGAAGATGGTTGATTTCTGCGAGCGAACGCGTAGGCTCCGTCATAATGCGCCATTGTTGAACATGGCCTGCGACGAGTTGCCGGAGCCGCAAGGACGGACGGTGCCATGAACCGGAAAGCCTGTTGCTGTATCGCCCGGCAGGCGTTTTCCCCTCAGGTGCCAGAGATATATGTCGGTTGATTTCAGAGCCTGCGCGTCCGCCTAAGAAGAATTCGGGGAATGACGATGAAGACGTTTCTGATTCCGGCCGTCTTTGCCGCGGCTCTTTCTACCGTTGCGCCGGCTGAAGCAGCCGAATGCGGCACCGTTTCGATCGCCGAAATGAAATGGGCCTCGGCAGGAATTGCGGCGAGCTTCGACAAGATCATCCTGGAAAAGGGCTACGGCTGTTCCGTCACCATTGTCGATGGCGACACCCTGCCGACCTTTGCCTCGATGAATGAGAAAGGTACCCCTGACATCGCCTCGGAATACTGGATCAATTCCGTCAGGGCCCTGCTCGATCAAGCCGTCAACAGCGGCCGGCTGGTGCAGGGGGCCGAAATCCTGGCTGACGGCGCCGTCGAGGGTTGGTGGATCCCGAAATTCATCGCCGACGCCCACCCCGACATCCGCTCGGTCGAAGACGCGCTGAGACATCCCGAGCTCTTCCCCGCCGAGGACGACCCATCGAAGGGCGCAGTCTACAACTGTCCCGCCGACTGGAGCTGCCAGATATCAACCACCAACCTGTTCAAGGCGCTTGCTGCCGACAAGAAAAGCTTCGAGCTTGTCGAAACCGGCAGTCCCGAACAGTTGGATGCCTCGATTGCCCGCGCTTTCGAAAACAAGGTCGGCTGGCTCGGTTATTACTGGGCGCCGACCGCCATCCTCGGCAAATATGACATGACGCGCCTGAGCTTCGGCGTCGGCCACAACAAGAACGAATGGGACCGCTGTACCGCAGTTGCTGGCTGCGCCAGGCCGCAGTTGAATTCCTATCCGGTCTCGCGCGCCTTCACACTGATGACCCGGTCTTTCGCCAGCCGTGCCGGACCTGTCACGACCTATCTCAAGACCCGCAAATGGGACAATGAGACGATCAACCAGGTGCTCGCCTGGCAGGACGAAAACCGCGAAAGCAACGAGGATGCCGCGATCTATTTCCTTCGCAATTACGAGGGCCTGTGGACGAAATGGGTGCCTGTCGATGTAGCCGAGAAGGTCAAGGCGAGCTTATAACGACAAGACACGAGCAAGCATGGACGATTCGATGACAGGCAATGTTCCCTTTCCCGACCGCGATACCGTTGCGGAAAAGCTTGCCGCGCTGTCGGAGACCGACAAGTCGTATGTGGCGCTACTGATGGAAAACGCCGCCCAGGACGACAACCTGCTCGACGGCCTGCGCCGCCATCTCGATCTTGCCGCCGGATCGCGTTTCCTGAACTCGCTGAAGCTCGAAAATCTGGGAATTTGGCTCGGAACCCAGGCGCCGGACCGGTTACAGATCCGACTGATGGAAACCGCCCGCTCCAGCCAACATCCCGCCTACCAAGCCTTCCGGACCGGTCTCGACCGATCCGGCGGGCTGGAAAAGGTTTATCCCCCGGTCATCCGTTAGGATGGTCCGGCCCCGGTCATCCGTTAAGATGATCCGACTCCGGTCAGCACCTGATCCGGCGATTCTGGCAGCGATCTGAACGGTCGTTACTTCTTCGCGGCGCGGTCGACTGAGCGGCCGGCATCCTGCGTGGCGTTCACGGTATTTGCTGTATCCTTTCCTATGCCGCGGATCGTGTTTCCGCAGGAGGAAAGGGCAAGAAGAACCATCAAGGCTGCGGCAATTTTGGCCGTTGTCGTCATCTCGGATATCCTTGTTTGAAATCAACCCCGAACGGCGACAATTGCCGTCCGCGCCGATAACGCACGACAAACCAAAAGGTTCACCGGCTAGAAGGATACCTGTCAGACTATCCGCGCATAATCCTTTGCGAAAATCGAATCGGATTTTCGGGGATTAGGCGGCGACCGCCTTTGCTCTCTCGGCAAAGGCGCCGCGAATGCTGTCGGCCACCGTCTCGATCGGCCCCGACACCTGCGAGGCGGTTAGCAGCCGGATATCGAAGGCGCCGAGTTCCGGCAGCCCTTCCTGAGGCCCGAGGATCGCCATGTCCTCGTTGACATAGGACAGCGGCAGTGGCGCGATGGCGAGATCAGAAAGCACGGCGGCGCGCTGCGCCATCGTGTGGCCGCTGAGATAGGCGACGCGATAATGCCGCTTGTTGCGTTCGAGTTGGGAGAGCGCCTCCTGGCGCCAGATGCAGCCATCCTCCCAGATCGAGATCGGCAGGGGATCTCGGCGATGCGCCGAACCGCACCTGGCGCCAGCCCAGACCAGCCGCTCGCGGAACACGACCTCGCCGCCCGTCGGGAACGGCCGTGTCGCACAGTTGATCAACGCGAGGTCGAGCCGCTGCTCCTCCATGCGCTTCTTCAGTCCGATGCTCATGTCGATCGTCACATCGACCATGATGCCGGGATAGCTCTCGGCGAAACTCTTCAGGATGCTCGGCAGCAGCCGTTCGCCGATATCCTCAGGCGCGCCGAGCCGCACGACGCCGCTAAGCTCCGGCATGATGAAGCGCGACACCGCCTCGTTCGACAGCGCCAGGATGTTGCGCGCGTAGGACAGCAACATCTCGCCGTGGCGCGTCAGCGATACCGAGCGGGCGTCGCGCAGAAACAGTGTTGCCCCCAGTTGTTCTTCAAGTTTCTTGATCTGCATCGACACCGCCGATGGCGTGCGGAAGACCGCCTCTGCGGCGGTGGAAAAATTGCCTGTCTCTGCGATAGCCACGAAGGTACGCAGCACCTCGTTATCAAGCAGCGGAATGGGACGGCGAAAGGGAATGCTCATCGTCGCATCTTTCAATTTTTCTGATTCATAACCCCATATCATTTTGTTTGATTGAATGTCAATTGACCCTCATATTTCGGGCGTCGGCAGCTAAATGCAGCAAAGGAGGCCCGACATGCCTCAAACAAACATCTGGAATATCGTACAGGCCCTTTCCGCATTCAAGTCGCAGAGGCGCAGGGATGCGAACCATGAGCATGCGCTCCGAGAGCTAAGGCGCTTTCCGCCACATCTGCTGGCAGATTGCCAGCGCGAGCTAGAGTTGACCGTCCCGGAGCGCCGCGCGTGCGATGGGACGCGGTAGAGACGCTTCATCCCTTTGAATCCGCTCAGGATCTGGGCACATCGATGCCGGTCAACTCGCAACGTCTTACTCGACTTGCGACGCAGCGGATGATCGACGGTCGAACGCCGATCACATCCCGCCCAGCAGTTTGAACGCTATGATCCACATCGTGAAAGCGACGAGCGTTTCCAGCATGCGCCAGGATGAGGGTTTCGAGAAGATCGGCCGCAGCCGCTTTGCGCCATATCCGAGCGAAAAGAAGAACAGGAAGGAACCCGTCACCGCCCCTGCCGCAAAGGAAACCTGCTCTCCCGGATATCGCGTCGATATCGTGCCGAGCAGCACGACCGTGTCGAGATAGACGTGGGGATTGAGCCAGGTGAGTGCGAGGCAGGTCGCCAGCGTCTGCCGAAAACTCGACGACTTTGCTTCCCCGGCCGTCAGAGCAGCGGACGACCGCAAGGCGGAATAGAGGCTTCTTGCCCCGTACCAGACCAGAAATGCGGCTCCGCCATAGCGCATGACCGGGTCGAGCCAGGGCATGAACCTGGCGATCTGCTGGAGGCTGGTCACACCAAGTACGATCAGCGCGGCATCCGATACCGCGCATGCGAGGCAGACGGCAAAGATATGTTCGTTTCGCAAGCCTTGGCGGAGGATGAAGGCGTTCTGCGCGCCAATGGCGACAATCAGGCTGAGGCCCATCATCAAGCCGGTTATATAGATCGAAAAATTCATCTCTTCGGCCAACGCCCCTCATTTCGGTAAGGTTGCGCTATCGCGATTGGGAGAATTAGGCTAGTTAATCTGACTTACCTAGATTAAGTGAAACTAATCCATGCTCGACTATCCCGCACTTCGTGCCGTCGCAACCATTGTCCAGACAGGCAGCTTCGAGAGAGCCGCGACCGTCCTGAGCGTGACCCCGTCGGCCATTTCGCAGCGCGTGAAGCAGCTCGAGGAGCGTCTCGGCGTCGTCCTCATCGTCAGAGGCACGCCGTGCACGGCGACGGAAAAGGGAGAATGGCTCTGCCGCCATATGGAGAATGTCGGCATGCTCGAAGCAGAACTCTTCGGGCAGCTGCCGGCCCTCATCGATCCCGACGAACCTCGCCAAAGGGTCACGCTTCAAATCGCGACGAACGCCGACAGCCTCGGGACATGGTTCGTCGAGGCCATGTCGAGTTTCGCCAGGAGCTCTTCCTATCTGCTGAACGTCGCCGTCGACGACCAGGACCACACCGCCGAATGGCTACAGCGCGGGCGGGTGATCGCCGCTGTCACCAGCCTGGAAAAGCCGGTCCGCGGATGCCGACGTTTTGCACTCGGCATTCTGCATTACCACGCAACTGCAACGCCCGATTTCGTCGCACGGCACTTTCCGCATGGCGTGACATCAGAGGCAATCCGCAACGCCCCGGCGCTGACCTTCAATCAGAAGGACAGGTTACAAAGCAGTTGGGTGCGGCGGATGTTCGGACGCGATCTCGACTATCCTACCCATTGGCTGCCGTCGCCGCAAAGTTTCGTCGAAGCC
The DNA here is from genome assembly GCF_023006465.1 of Rhizobium sp. PRIMUS64. Taxonomy (NCBI): domain Bacteria; kingdom Pseudomonadati; phylum Pseudomonadota; class Alphaproteobacteria; order Hyphomicrobiales; family Rhizobiaceae; genus Rhizobium; species Rhizobium sp. PRIMUS64. The sequence continues at coordinate 6,874 of NZ_JALBGX010000172.1, forward strand.
AGCCTCTCGGGCATGGGTTGGGGAATGAACCCGACCCAGCTGACCCGCGAGCATCTCGCGTCCGGACGGCTGGTCGAGCTGATGCCCGACACACCGCTCGATGTCCCGCTCTACTGGCAGATAAACCGCCTCGCCGCCGATCGCCTGGCGGATCTGACGCGCGAAGTCGTCACAGTGGCCAAGCGCCGTCTTTGACGCGTCACTCAAGAATGCAGCAGAACCGGGTCCCTTTTATCAAACGTAAGCCGTGCGGCTGCCGAACTCACTGGTCTCGTCAAAATTCGTCGTGCCGATACGCTCGCTTTCGCCGGAAAATTCTTTCGGAGCGTCACCGGCAGGCTTCGATGCAGCAGACGCCTGAGTTTGGCTGCTCTCGCTCGCTTCGAGCTTGGCAATCTTCGCTTCCAGCGTATCGATGGATTTTTCGATCGTGGCCTTCTCTTGCTCGTCCTGCGTTTCCGACAGGGCTGCCTTCTTTTCGGCAAGCTGTGCCTCGAGAGAGGCAAGCTGATCCGACGAACTGGAAGACGAGGTTGTAGCGGCTGAACTCAAAATGGTGGATGCAGAACTGGAAATTGCGCTGACCATGAGCATGACTTTCGATGGTGGAATGTCATCGTTCTAGCCACGGATGGTAAAGGTTCGATAAATAAAGTACCGGATAGTACCAAAATAACGGGGATGGCTACGCAAATAGCGCGCTCCTATGCGATGGCGATGATTTCCAGTTCCTGGCCGCCTGTCTCCACCACATCGCCGACAGCCTTGCCCATCAGCAACCGCGCCACCGGGGAAACGTAGGAAATCGATCCGGCCTTGGGATCGGCTTCGTCCTCTCCGACGATACGATAGGTCTGCACGCGCCCGTCGTCACGGCGGAAAGTCACCGTGCTGCCGAAGGCGACGGTGTCGATTGACGTAGGGTCAGGCACGAGCTGGGCGGTGCGAAGTCTTGCGGCTAAGTAGCGAAGATCACGCAAGGGATTGGCTGTCTGCCGCCGCCGTTCGTTCACGTCGTCGATGGTGCTCGCGCCATCATAGGCCTCGCGAGCCTCTTTGAAGCGCAGCTCGAGAGCCTTCAGTCCTGCTTCCGTAACAAGGTTCGGATGCGCCGAAATCGGACGATCGGGCAGCAGGGTTTCCGAAGCGGTTTCGAAACTCTCTTCCTTGGTAAAAGCGACGGCCAATCTCGGACTCCGTTTTAGCGCGATGCGCTCTTCTAGCTGATGGGCAATTGCCGCGAAACGATTGTCGGAACCATACACCGACCGCGGACGAACCGCCAATCTCGGTTGATAGGCGGCCGGCGCCGGCGGCAGAGGCAGCCCGCTTTCAAGGTCACCGCCCCGTAGCTGTTAAGCGGCGGAAACGTTCAGCAACACATGGCGGTGCTCGGCACCCTCATTTCGAAACGTGCTGGGGTTTGCCCTTCCTCTTGGTTGAGGCGAACTCTTCGAGCTGCTTTTCGCTCATGGATTCGACCATTTGTTTCGAGGCGCCTTTGAGTTCACTCTTGGGTGTCTCGCCGCGCTTGGCCGAGAGGGCGGCGCCTGCGGCCTTCTGCTGGGCCCTGGACTTGGCTGGCATATCGATCTCCTATCGCTTGAACGGGCGGTGGCCGGCGTCAAAGTCATCATGCTCTAACTATCCTGTTCTAAGGAGGCTGCGGCCCGCAAGCCGCAGCCGACCGGCTGTCAGTTGATGGTGGCCCACTGGCTTCGAACATCCCTGGCGTTCTTCGACAGATGGACGTGAGCATCCACGTGATCGACCCAATCGATCGGGATCAAGTGGTGCTTGCCGTCCTCCGAATCGAGCTTCGTCAGCTTGATGCGCGTGGGGCCGTCGAGATGATCGACTGTGCCGACATGGGTGCCGTCGGCAGCCCGCACTTCCATATGTTCACGGATCTGCTCTGCGGAAATCATCGTTTCCTCCTTTGCATCATTGTCAGGTACGAAGCGGCAACGAGGTGGAGCAGACTTGGTTCCCAACACGCGCGACCGTGTTCAATCAGCAGTCACGTCCCAATTGTCGTCCGGGTTGAAGGTCCGGATGCCAGTTCGCGAGGCGGGAGCGGCGGTGCCCGATAAATCGGCGTCGGCTGCTCCCACCGTCTCGGATCTGCAACCCCGCTGACACTGTCTCTGCGTAACATACCCCGATTATACGGGTAACGTCTCCGATCTTCGCGTAGTCTGGCCTTGTGCAGACTTCGACCGCCGCGGCGTGCGGCGTCGAGGCCTGCTTGAACTCGGCAGAGTTATGAGGAGCAGCCGCAGTGAGCACAGCAAGATGTCATGATGGCCGAATTCAACCGAGACTTTACCCAGGTCTGGAATGGATCTTGGCTCTCCTGCTGCTCTGCGTATTGGTCGGATGTGGCGGCCACCCGAAGAATGTGCTCATCCCCGTTGCCGACAGCGCGCCGAATTCCACCAAGGTCGACATGCTAGTGACCACGACGCGCAGCCGCTCCACGATACGGGGCGAAATGTTTACAGGCGAGCGCGCACTCGCCCCGGCCTTTGCCGACATCACCGTATCCATCCCTCCTGCAAACGTCCGAAAGGTCGGCGAAGTCGCCTGGCCGAAGAGGCTTCCATCCAATCCCGCAACCGATTTCGCAACCTTGAAAGCCGACGAGATCACGCGCGACGACGCAAAGAAATGGCTGAGCGCCTCGGTCAGGAAGAGCCACGACCGCAGCGTGCTGGTGTTCATCCACGGTTTCAACAACCGCTTCGAAGACTCCGTTTATCGCTTCGCTCAGATCGTCAAGGATTCCGGCGTCCATAGTGCTCCCGTGCTCGTGACATGGCCGTCGCGCGGCAGTCTGCTTGCATACGGATATGACAGGGAGAGCACGAACTACACGCGCAACGCATTGGAGATGCTCTTCCAATATCTCGCCAGGGATCCTGAAGTGAAGGAGGTGTCCATCCTCGCGCATTCCATGGGGAACTGGCTGGCGCTGGAAGCGCTTCGCCAGATGGCGATCCGCAACGGCCGCCTCCCTGCCAAGTTCGAGAATGTGATGCTGGCCTCGCCCGACGTGGATGTCGATGTCTTCCGCCAGCAGATCGTCGACATGGGCAAGCAGCATCCGCAGTTCACCTTGTTCGTCTCGCGAGATGACCGCGCGCTCGCAGTATCCCGCAGGGTATGGGGTGACGTCGCGAGACTCGGCGCCATCGATCCCGAGCAGGCTCCCTTCAAGAAGGAACTGGCCGACAGCCAGATCACGGTGATCGACCTCACCAAAGTCAAAGCGGGCGACAGACTGAACCACGGGAAATTTGCAGAATCGCCCGAGGTTGTTCAGCTGATCGGAGCGCGGATTTCCGACGGCCAGACGCTGACTGACAGCAAGGTCGGGCTCGGGGACAAGATCCTTGCCGCAACAACGAGCACGGCCGCCGCAGCGGGCAGCGCAGCCGGCCTGATCCTTGCCGCCCCGGTCGCAGTCGTCGATGCCGACACCAGAGATAATTATGCCGGCCAGGTCAGCGGCCTCACGGGTCCTATGGGCAAACAGCAGCGGGCGCCCGACTGCACTGCCGGAGGCCGATCGAAGGAGTCGTGCAGGCAATAGCGGTTCAGGAATTGGCAACTGACAGTTCACAAAGATCAGGATAGACAATGCCACGAGTTTCCAAGATCCGCATGGTTAGATCGCTTCTCACGGCGGCCGCCCTGGCGGCCGTTCTCCTTTGTGCCTCCATTGCCGTGGCTCAGAGCGTGACGCCTGCGAACGCGCAGCCTGAAAGCGTTCAACGCTTCATTGGGATGTTCTCGGATCCTGACGTCCAGCGCTTCCTGCAACAGCAGTCCCAAGCAGCCCAGGCTGCGGCGAAACCGCCCTTGGCAACCCCGAACGCCGACCCTTCATTCTCGGAATTCGCGATGCGGTTCCGTGTCCACGTTTCCGGCCTTCTCGGGGCTATCAAGTCTTTTCCTTCGGAGACGATGCGTGGTGCGGGCATACTCAACCAGGACGTCCAGGCGAATGGCGGGACGAGGCCGATCTTCCTGGTCGCGGCCTTCGTCGCTGTCGGTCTGGCCGCGCAATGGCTGTTCTGGTGGATCAGCGCCGGCTGGCGCGCATGGATGGCGCGCGCGCCCTTTGCCACGGTCCGCGAGAGGGTGGTGGCACTGGCCGCGAGGCTTCTGTGGGCGGCATGTTACGTCCTCTCCTTCGGGCTTGGCAGCATCGGCTTCTTCCTGCTGTTCCAATGGCCGCCTGTTATCCGGGAGATCGTCGTCGGCTATCTCTTCGCGATCGTCGTCTTCCGCCTGGCGAGCGCGCTTTTCGACGTGCTTCTCGCGCCCCGGGCAGAGGAAGAGGGTCGATTCCGTGTCGTCCCGATCACGAAGGATGCCGCCCGCCACTGGGCGAAACGCCTGGGCTATCTCGTCGGCTGGTATGCCTTTGGCTGGGTGACCATCCGCCTGCTCGGCACTCTCGGCTTTTCCGACCCGGCCCGGCAACTGGTCGCCTATTCGCTTGGCCTCGTGCTGCTCGTCATCGGCATCGAAGCCGTTTGGAGACGCCCGTCCGGATTGTCTGCCGGCCAAGCCAGCCGGATCGGACTACGCGCCCGGAACTGGCTCTGGACGGTCTATTTCGCTGGCGTCTGGCTGCTGTGGGTGGTGGGAGCCATGAAGCTGTTCTGGATCGCGGTGGTCTGCGCGGCGTTGCCCGGCGCCATCGCCCTCACCAAGGCGTCGGTTAACAATATCCTGCACTCTTCCGCGGACGAGGAGGACGGCCAGCAAAGAAGCACCGTCGCTTCGGTGATTATCGAGCGCGGCATAAGGGCGGCGCTGATCATTGGTGCGATCGTTCTGCTTGCGGACGCCTTGGACGTCAGGCTGACGCAGATGACGATGCAGGATTCGCCGCTTCTCCGCCTCGTGCGCGGTCTCCTCAGCGCCGGGATCATTCTCCTGGTTGTCGATCTCGCCTGGAATGTGGTGAAAGTGCTGATCGATCGCAAGCTGGGCGACACCGAGGCCGTCCTTGAAGTCGGCAGCGAACGGGAGCGGCGGCGCACGCGTCTCAGGACCCTGCTGCCGATCCTTCGCAATTTCCTCATGATCCTCTTCGTCGCCATCGCGATCATGATGGCGCTGTCATCGCTCGGTGTGGAAATCGGCCCATTGATCGCCGGTGCCGGCGTAGTTGGCGTCGCCATCGGCTTTGGTGCGCAGACCGTGGTCAAGGACGTGATCAGCGGGATGTTCTACCTGCTCGACGACGCCTTCAGGGTGGGCGAATATATTCAGAGCGGCAGCTACAAGGGCACCGTCGAGTCCTTCAGTTTGCGATCCATCAAGCTCCGGCACCACCGCGGCGCCGTCTACATCGTCCCCTTCAGCGAGCTCGGAGCAGTCCAGAACATGAGCCGCGACTGGGTGATCGAGAAGATGACTATCACCATCACCTACGATTCCGACATCGAGAAGGCCCGCAAGATCATCAAGAAAATCGGCCTGGAACTGTTCGAGGATCCGGAATTCAAACCGACGACGATCGAGCCGCTGAAAATGCAGGGGATCGACAGCCTGGGTGACTCCGGCCTGCTCCTGCGGATGAAGGTCATGACGCTTCCGGGCCAGCAGTTCACGCTGAAGCGGCGCGCCCTGCGGATGATCCATCAGGCGTTCAACGAAAACGGCATCAAGCTCGCCGTGCCAACCGTCCAGGTCTCGGGCGGAAAGGACGACGCTGTTGCAGCCGCTGCCCAGCAGACGCTCGCGGCGCATAGTGCGGCGAGCGCCACGAACCCGGCCTGAGCGCGGCATTCTTCAGGCCCTTAAACAAGACACGAAAGCAATGGGAGGAAATGAAATGAAGTTCCCGGTCAACCTATCGCATGTGCTTGCGACACTTGCCGTGCTGATGACGGTCTGCGCGCCCCTCCTCGTACCGGCGACGGCCGAAGCCCGTCGCGGCGCTGCGGCCTG
>NZ_JALBGX010000173.1:0-12745 GCF_023006465.1 Rhizobium sp. PRIMUS64
ACGCTCGCCGTCTCGTCCTCGCCGTCGGAAGGCGTGCCGGCCATCCGCGGGGTCGTGGTGCAACCGGCGATGCCGGCGGCGAGTGCAAGTCCGGAAAGGCGCAGCAGACCACGCCTGGAAAGATCGATGGATGTCATGTTACCGGCGGTAGCTGAAAAGACGAAGGATGACGAAGAGCGGGATGACGATCGTCGCGCCGAGGATGAGATAGTCGCCGACGCGCCCGAGGGCCGAGAAGCCCCGATGCCAGATTTCCAGGACGAAGTCGCGGACGCCATCGATGATGCTCCACGGCGTCAGGCCGAAGACGGTCATGACGAAACCGACGATCAGCGACACCACGACAAGCTTTATCAATGTACGGCCGATTGAATCGCCGAGGAACCTGTTCGCCTGATCGGACATAAGCCATCTCCTGTTTGCCCTTGGAATAAGGTCGCGGCGTGTCACCCGCAAGCCCTTTCCGGAATTGGCCGCTTCGCCTCTGAAATAGGACTTGAGTTTTTTTGTGGCCGCCGCCAAATGCGGGCCAACCAATTAGGTCCATTGATGCAGCCCCACCAGCTTTCCTCAGGCGACGTTATCGCCGACCGCCGCGCCGATTATGCCAGGATGCTTGAAGAAGGCGGCGAGCCGGAAGCGGCCGCTGAGCTGATGGAACAGGCCCTCGAACTCGTGCCCGCCTGGGCCGCCGGCTGGTATCGCCTCGCCACCTATCTGGAAAAGGCGGGCAGGGGTGACGCCGCGATCGAGGCCTATCGCAGGACGCTTGCCCTTGATCCCGACGACATTTTCGGCGCCGCCCTCAAGCTCGCCCTTCTCGGAGACGCGGCCACGCCAGACCGGCCGCCGAGCCGCTATGTCGAGCGCCTCTTCGACGACTATGCCGATCGGTTCGAATCAGCCCTTGTCGACAAGCTCGACTACAACGTCCCGCAGAAGCTCGCAGCACTCGTCGCCTCCACCGGCAGGCGCTACGAACACGCCGTCGATCTCGGCTGCGGCACCGGTCTGCTCGGCCCGGAGATCCGCGCCAATGTCGACCGCCTTGAAGGCTTCGACCTCTCGCAGAATATGCTCGTGAAGGCTGCCGAGAAACGGGTCTATGACAGTCTCGCCCAGGCCGATCTCTCGCTCGCGCCCGAGCTCTCCGGCCTGTTTGCGGAGGCCGCGCGCCATCGCGCCGATCTGGTGACGGCAGCCGATGTGCTGATGTATCTCGGCAATCTCGAGAGCGTCTTTGCCATCGTCGGAGAACTCGCTGCATCAGGCGCCGATATCGCCTTTTCCGTCGAGGATGCCGGGGACGGCGAGGGCTTTCATCTCGCTCAGTCGCTGCGTTACGCCCACTCGGAAAGCTATGTCAGGATGCTTCTTGCCCGTTATGGCTTGCAAATCCTTGCGACCGTCAAGTCGGTTATTCGCAAAGATGGCGGAAAACCGGTTGCCGGCATTCTGTTCCTTACGCGCAAACCAGCGTGAGCGAACATTTCTTGCGATTTTTTAATAGGTCAGCATTGCTTACCTATTTTGCTTGATCAAAAGACCGAAAAACCCGATATTGCACTGCATCTGCAGAGATGCCCGGCAATTATCGCCGAGGCGCTCCGGCTTCTTTCATTATGCAAAATTCCGTTGCGCCCGGGCCTCTCCCAGCGCGTTTTTTAAAATCGTCTGCCGTGGAGACTGGCGACATGACACAGCTCATCAATGCCCTTGGCTTCTGGAATACGACTGCGACGCGCCACACCCCGATCGAAGATGTGCAGGGCATATTCTCCGGCAGCCTGGTTGCCGCTCTCGGCCTCTATGTGCTCGCCAGCGCCGGCCTTCTCACCGGCAGCACCGCCGGCGTGGCCTTCCTCCTGCATTATGCTTTCGGCGTCAATTTCGGCCTTGCCTTCTTCCTGCTCAACCTGCCGTTCTTCTATCTCTCGTGGAAGCGCCTCGGCATGGCCTTCACCGTCAAGACCTTCATCGCCATCGGCCTGACCTCGGTGATTGCCGATGTGCAGTCGCGCTTTCTGTCCATTTCGAGCATCCATCCGGCCTGGGCGGCCCTTCTCGGCGGCTTGCTGCTCGGCTTCGGCCTGCTGGCGCTCTATCGCCACCGCGCCAGCCTCGGCGGTGTCGGCATTCTCGGCATCTACCTGCAGGAACGTTTCGGCATCCGAGCCGGCCTCGTCCAGCTCGCCATCGACATGTGCGTGCTCGCCGCCGCCTTCTTCGTCACCACGCCGCCTGTCGTCTTCTATTCCGTGCTCGGCGCCGTCGTCCTCAACCTCTTCGTTGCCATCAATCACCGGGCTGATCGCTACATCGCGCTTTAACTTTACGCATGTCGTTATCGCAAAACCGCCGCACACTTTTGCGCGAGATGCTAACATTACCAATCGGTAAGCCATTCTAAATAAAACGTAACTTGCCTGTGATCGGTCTCGGCGCGAAACTCATCTCGCGCCGGATTTGATGAGGTGAACTATGTCAGATTTGGAAAAACTTGTCAGACGCCGTATGCAGGAAGAATACGCCAAGGGCGCTTCCGCAGAAGAAATTGCGAAAGTCGTCCGAGACATATTCAACAGCATCGACCTCCCGGGCAATCGGTTTGACGCCGTTGCCGTACGGGCCACTCGGGATCACGAATGATCCGATATTCGACCGACCCGAGATTTTCGGGTCGGTTGCAAGGATGATTTCCCTCTCAGCAGATATCTCAGGCTGCCTTCGTTGCAGCATCGAGCGGATGCTGCGAGCGGAAGCCGACGGCAAGCCGGTTCCAGATGTTGATGGCGCCAATCGCCACCGTGATCTTCGTCATTTCTTCTTCAGAAAAATGCGCCTTCAGCGTCTCGTAGTCGGCATCAGGCGCGCCTGTCTTGGCGATATTGGTGACCGAATCCACCCAGCCGAGCAGCGCCCGTTCGCGGGCGTCATAGACCGGCGATTCCCGCCAGACGCACATCAGGTTGATCCATTGTTCGCTGAGCCCATCGTGGCGGGCCTCCTTCACATGCATGTCGACGCAATAGGCACAGCCATTGATCTGCGAAGCGCGCAGCTTGATCAGGTGGATGAAGCGACGCTCCAGCCCGGAGGACTGGACATATTGCTCGAGCGCGGCGACCGCCTTGTAGGCATCGGGGGCGGCTTTGGCGAAGTTGAAACGTGGTTGCATGTCTTTCTCCTTTGATGGTGGCTCAACGAGCCGTCTTGCGTTCATGGATTTCAAGGAAGGCGCAGCCTCTAGCTGCGATCGATCCGTCGTCGACGGCGGTGAGTTCAATGCCGATATCGGCCAGGCTCGTCTTGGCGAGTTCGGCGCGATAGACCCGTTCGGCTTTCAGCATCGCCGCGTTGATGGTGCAGGGCTGGGCGAACAAGCGATCGGAGACCGGGTTCGGCCCGCGCTGGCGGATTTCGGCGCAGCGGAACGCCGGCGCAGACCCCTCGACCGCGAGCACGATGTCGAGCAACGAAATCTCCTTCGGCGCCTTCGCCAGCCGATATCCGCCCTTCGGCCCCGGAACCGTATCGAGGATGCCGGCGCCAGACAGCGCCTGCAGATGCTTCAGCAGATAGCTCGTCGAGACGCCGTGGAATTCCGCCAGCGCGGCGGCCGAAAGCACGCCGCCTTCGGAAAGGCCGGAAAGCATCGCAACGCTGTGAATGGCCTGCTCGACCCCATCGCCCATCTTCATGCACCTGGCCTCCTCAATTCGCGGATAAAAAATATCCACGATTATGCCGGCTGTCAAGCGGTGTCCGCGATGCTTGCCACTTGCCTTTATCCTGACCCTGGATAGAAGACGGCAAAGCCGACAGGGGAACAACATGGCATCCAACGCTTTCGCAGGCCTTCTGAATTCCAGCGCCGATCGTCACTCGCTGCTGGACGACGCCCAGGGCATTGTCGCCGGCAGCATGCTCGCCGTGCTCGGCGTATCGCTTCTCTCCGGCGCGGGGCTGCTTGCCGGCGGCACGGCAGGCCTTGCCTTCCTCGCCCATTATGCGACCGGCCTGGGTTTCGGCCTCTGCTTCTTCGTCGTGAACCTGCCCTTCTATTATCTCGCCTTCCGCCGCTTGGGCGCTGCCTTCACCATCAAGACCTTCGCCGCCATCGCGCTCACCTCGGTTCTGTCGGAATTCATCTCGGGCTTCATCAGCATGGCGCATGTCGATCCTATCGCCGGTGCGCTCTTCGGCGGCCTCGTCATCGGCGCCGGTATGCTGGCGCTCTTCCGCCACCGCGCCAGCCTCGGCGGCATCGGCATTCTCGCCCTCTATATCCAGGATCGCTTCGGCTGGCGCGCCGGCTTCGTCCAGCTCGGCTTCGACGGCGTCATCCTGGCGCTCTCCTTCTTCGTCGCAAGCCCCTTCATCATCGCCTGCTCGGTGCTCGGTGCGCTCGTTCTCAACCTGACGATCGCCATCAACCACCGCAAGGATCGCTATATCGCCATGTGAATTGCTAAAGCGCGTCGCGATCTTTCAGATTCGCTCATCGCACTTTAGGTCTTTGTTTTTACGCATGTCGTTATCGCAAAACCGCGGCACACTTTTGCGCGACATGCTTTGGCCGCTCTTCTCTTTCCCCGGCGTTTCACTAGTTTCAGGGCGTGGACCAGATCGATTCCGAAGCCCGTGCCCTGCTTCCTGCCGCCTTTACCCGCTGGTTTGCGGAAAAGGGCTGGCGCCCGCGCGCCCATCAGCTGGAACTGCTCGCCCGCGCCGAGGCCGGCGAAAGCACGCTGCTGATCGCGCCGACCGGCGCCGGCAAAACGCTCGCCGGTTTCCTGCCCTCGCTCACCGATCTCACCCGTCGCGGCCGGATCCCGCCCGGCTCCGCCTTCACCGGCATCCATACGCTCTATGTCTCGCCACTGAAGGCGCTTGCCATCGATATCGAGCGCAACCTGATGAAGCCGGTCGAGGAGATGGGCCTGCCGGTCACGATAGAAAACCGCACCGGCGACACGCCGAACGCCAAGCGCCAGCGCCAGAAGCTCAACCCGCCGGATATTCTGCTGACGACGCCCGAACAGGTCGCCCTGCTTCTGGCGAACCGCGAGGCCGAGCGCTTCTTCAAGGACCTGAAATATATCGTCCTCGACGAGTTGCATTCGCTGGTCACCTCCAAGCGCGGCCATATGCTTTCGCTCGGCCTTGCCCGCCTGCGCCGCCTTGCCCCCGGCTTCAAGACCATCGGTCTGTCGGCCACTGTCGCCGAACCCATGGATCTGCAGAAATGGCTGGTCGGACAGGAAGAGGGCAGCGAGCATCATGCAGGCCTCGTCGTCGTCGAAGGCGGCGCCAAGCCCGATATCTCGATCCTGTCGACCGAAGAGCGCATTCCCTGGTCCGGCCATTCCGCCCGATACGCCATTCCCGATGTTTACCGGCAACTGGTTGAACACCGCACGACGCTGCTTTTCGTCAACACCCGCAGCCAGGCCGAAATGCTGTTCCAGGCGCTCTGGACGATCAATGACGACAACCTGCCGATCGCGCTCCACCACGGCTCCCTCGATGTCGCCCAGCGCCGCAAGGTCGAGGCGGCGATGGCCGAAAACCGGCTGCGCGCCGTCGTTGCCACCTCCACCCTCGATCTCGGCATCGACTGGGGCGATGTCGATCTCGTCATTCATGTCGGCGCGCCGAAGGGTGCCTCACGTCTTGCCCAGCGCATCGGTCGTGCCAACCACCGCATGGACGAGCCCTCGAAGGCGATCCTTGTGCCGGCCAACCGCTTCGAGGTCATGGAGTGCCAGGCCGCCCTCGACGCCAATTATATCGGCGCGCAGGATACCCCGCCGGTCGGCCGCGGCGCGCTCGACGTGCTCGCCCAGCATGTGCTCGGCATGGCCTGCGCCGAACCTTTCGACATGCTGGAACTTTACGATGAAGTCACCAGCGCCTCGCCCTATGCCGATCTGAGCTGGGAGACCTTCGAGCGCATCGTCGATTTCGTCGCCACCGGCGGTTATGCGCTCCGCACCTATGAGCGTTACGCCCGTATACGCAAGACCAAGGAGGGCCGTTGGCGCGTCTCCAATCCCGCAGTCGCCCAGCAATACCGCCTCAACCTCGGCACCATCGTCGAAAGCCCGATGCTGAATATCCGCATGGTCAAGCGCGGCGAGGGCGGCAGGATCGGCCGCGGCGGCGCTACGTTGGGCAAGGTCGAGGAATATTTCCTCGAGCAATTGTCGCCGGGCGATACCTTCGTCTTCTCCGGCAAGGTGCTGCGCTTCGAGGGTATTCGCGAGAACGAATGCCTGGCGTCGCAGGCCTTCTCGCTCGATCCGAAGATCCCCTCCTATAATGGCGGCAAGTTTCCGCTGTCGACCTATCTCGCCGAGCAGGTGCGGGCGATGATCGCCGATCCCGATCGCTGGCGCCACCTGCCGGATCAGGTGCGCGACTGGCTGTCGCTGCAGAACGACAAGTCGATGCTGCCGAAGCGTGACGAGTTCCTGATCGAAACCTTCCCGCGCGGCAGCCGCGGCTACATGGTCGCCTATCCCTTCGAAGGCCGTCTCGCCCACCAGACGCTCGGCATGCTGCTGACCCGCCGGCTGGAGCGGATAGGCGCCAAGCCGCTTGGTTTCGTCGCCACCGATTATTCGCTTGCCATCTGGGGCCTCGAGGATATGGGGCTGATGATCCGCAATGGCCGGCTCAGCCTCTCCGACCTCTTCGACGAAGACATGCTCGGCGACGATCTCGAAGCCTGGCTGGACGAATCCTTCCTGTTGAAGCGCACCTTCCGCAATTGCGCCGTGATTGCCGGCTTGATCGAGCGCCGTCATCCGGGCAAGGAAAAGAGCGGCCGCCAGATCACCGTCTCCGCCGATCTGATCTACGACGTGCTGCGCAGCCACGAGCCGGATCACATCCTCTTGCAGGCGACGCGGCAGGATGCGGCGACGGGACTTTTGGATATTGGCCGTCTTGGCGATATGCTGAGACGAATCAGGGGCCACATCACCCACCGCGCTCTCGACCATATTTCCCCGCTCGCCGTGCCGGTGATGCTGGAAATCGGACGCGAGGCGGTGCCGGGCGAGGCCCATGACGCGCTGCTCGCCGAAGCGGCGGACGATCTGATCGCCGAAGCGCTCGCTTGACGAGAATCGGGCCTGATGAGAATTAGGGCCCGACGATTTAGGCCTGACGACGATTTAGGCCCGACGACGATTTGGGAATGACGACCGTGATGAACCGCCTGGCGCTGGCGCGCGACATATCAGGACTGGCCGCCATGCCGGGCATCGAGACATCGGTCCATGGCATTGCCGCGGTCTGTGATCCGCTCGGCGCCCTCTATCTGCCCGATGCCGGCCTGCTCGTCGTTTCCGACCTGCACCTGGAAAAGGGCGCAGCCTTCGCCCGCCGCGGCATGATGCTGCCGCCTTACGATACGCTGGCGACGCTGACCGTCCTTGCCGCCGTCATCTCGCGTTATGATCCGAAGCTCGTCATCTCGCTCGGCGATAATTTCCACGACCGCATCGGTTCGAAGCATTTGCCGGAGAATTTCCGCACGCTGATCGTCAATATGGCCCGCGGCCGCGAATGGATTTGGATCAATGGCAACCATGATCCGGATGGCATCGTCGATCTGCCGGGCACATCCGCTGACGAGATGCATTATGCCGGCCTGACCTTTCGGCACGAGCCGAAGAACGGCTTGCAGAGTGGTGAGATCGCCGGCCACCTGCATCCGTCGGCGACCGTCCGCCGCCGCGAGAAATCCGTCCGCCGCCCCTGCTTTGCCACCGACGGCGCCCGCCTGCTGATGCCGGCCTTCGGCGTCATGAGCGGCGGTCTCGACCTTCGCCATAAGGCGATGCACGGTCTTTTCGACCGGGGGTCGCTGATCGCGCATCTGCTCGGCAAGGACCGGATTTATTCTGTCAGATACGGCAATTTGTGGGGATAGCGCCTGTTATTTGAGGGCAGAGGGGGGCGGACATGGCACGCCCTCAAACTATCCTCAATCGCACTCCTGCAACTGCCGCTGATACGTCCCGGCCATCCGCGCAAACTTCTGCGCCGTCTGCTGCAGCTGCCCGTTCGAGCGCCAGTCGCCGCGTTTGTATCCCGTCGGCCCGGAATAATAGGCGAGATAGAGATTATAGGCATCGTTCAGCGGAATGCCGGTCTCCACGCTGTTCTGGTAGTGATACCAGCCGATGAAATCGATCGCGTCGGCGAAGTTCGCCCGCCGCGCGGTCCAGTTCCCCGTCTGCGACTGATAGTGATCCCAGGTCCCGTCGAGTGCCTGCGAATAGCCGTAGGCCGTCGAAGGCCGGGTCCAGGGAATGAAGCCGAACAGTTTGGTGCGCGGCGGCCGCGCATAGGGCTGGAAGCCGGATTCGGTATACATCGTCGCCATCAGGATCGGTACGGGCACGCCGTATTTCTTCTCCGTCCGCTCGGCGGCACTCTGCCAGCTGGAGAAAAGCCCGTCGCGCTCGTCGAAGACGGCACAGATGTTCCTCGTCTGCTTCGGCGCCGTTGCGCAGCCGGCAAGCAGCGCGAGACCCATGGCCGTCAGAACGATACGAGTACGCATGACAAAACCTCTCGTTTCCGAGAGATTACTAACTCGTAAATGTTAAAAACCGGTTTTTAGTCGAATGCGAACTTCCCAGGCTGCTCTCTTGTGCGACCAGGGATGGATACTCTGGCCTGACCATCGGGACGGCATCGTGTCAAAATCTCAATGGGTGAGCGCCGCTAAGCCTTGACGGGTTCGTAGCGCAGGATTACCGCGCCGCCTTCCGTCGTCGAGGATTCGATGAGCTTCAGCGGCACCTGGCCCTCTGCCTGTTTGAAAAGCGGATTGCCGCCGCCGAGAATGACAGGCACCAGGCAAACCCTGATTTCGTCGATAAGCCCCGCTTTCAGCAGGCTGTCGGCAAGCTCGGCGCTGCCGAAGATGAAGATCGTCTTGCCGTCCTCCTGCTTCAGCCTCGTCAGTTCGGGGACCGGATCGTTGACGACACGGGCATTGTTCCAGCCGGGCTCGGTCATCGTCCGCGACACGGCGATCTTGGCGATGCCGTTCATATAGGCTTTGATCTCACCTTCGCCCTCGGCGCTTGGCCAGTAGGAGGCCATGCCCTCATAGGTCTTGCGGCCGAATACCAGCAGATCGCCTTCCCTCCCGAATTGTTCGGCATAGCGCTGCAATTCAGGTCCCCAGGCGAGATTGTGGAAGTCGATATCCCACGGCTTCGTGCCTTCGAAATAACCATCGAGCGTCATCAGGTTCCAGACAACAAGCTTTCTCATTTCCATCCTCCTTCTGAATTGCCAACCGAGATAAAACCGATTGCGAATTACAACTGGTTGAAAACTAGATCGACTGATAGCGAAATGCAAGCGGTTTTTGGAGGCATGGATGAACTGCCGCCAAAACATCCGGGCAAGCAGCTACCGCCGGGCAGGCTCTTCGTGCCCGGTTGTCTTGCCGAGCCTATTTTCAGGAAGAAATCCGCTTGAGCGCCTTGCGGCGGATCAGTCCTTACGGAAGATCAGGCTGGCACCCCAGCCGGTGATCACGGCGAGCAGCACCGCCGCACAGCCGTAGAGGATCGGCTGATCATGCGCAGCATCGGTGATCGTCTGCTCGATGCCGGTCTTGATGACCCGCAGCGGCAGCGATTTCTCGGTCACGAAAATGCCGCTCTTGAACAGATAGGCGCGCACGCTGTGCACGCCGTTCGGAATGTTTGCCGGCAGGCGCAGGCTCGCCTTGAAGAGGTTGGAGGAAACGAACCGCACGCCGCTGGGATTGCGGTCATAGAGCCCGCCGCCCTGCTGCAGTCGCCGGAAGGCCTCGCGGAACTCGCCGAGATTGCTGCCGTCGCCGACGAAGCCGACCGGCGTCAGCGGAATGTGGTCGATGCCGATCCCCTGATCGATCAGGTCAAGCGGCGTCACGATGTCGTCGATCATGCGTGAACTCGACATCGAATAGGAATGCGGCACCGCTTCGAAGGTCATCGAGCGGGTGTTCACCCAGATGCCGAAGACGCGTTCCTTCTTGCGCACCGTCGCATCCTCGCGCGGGCCTTCCAGCACCACGACCACGTCATATTGGCCGACGGCCAGCAGCAGCTGGTCGGTATTCGAGAGCGCCCCGAAGATGGTCAGATCCGCGCCGTGGAAATCCGACGTGATGGCGATTTCGCTGGTCGACGTGCCGATTTCCAACCCTTCACGGACCGCCTCCGATGCCTGCCCCGGCAGCCACTGGGCTCCGGCAGAGGCCGGCAGCAGGCAAAGCAACGCGATGACGAAAACAGCCAGGCGCATCAGTTGCCCGCTCCCATCACCACCGAATAGACGTCGGCCGGCGCCACCACCAGCGCGATTGCAAGACGCAGGCCGACGGCAAGCACCAGTAGGCCGAGCAGGGCGCGCAGCTGCTCGCCGCGCAGCTTCTGGCCGACCCGCACGCCGTATTGCGCGCCGATGACACCGGCCACCATCAGGATGAAGGCAAGCACGATGTCGACGGAGAAGTTCGTCGCCGCCTGCACGATCGTCGTATAGGCGGTCACGAAGATGATCTGGAACAGCGAGGTGCCGACGACGACATTGGTCGGGATGCGCAGCAGGTAGATCATCGCCGGCACCATGATGAAGCCGCCGCCGACACCCATGATCGAGGTGAGGATGCCGATCGCAAAGCCGAGTGCGACGATTGGAATGACGCTGAGATAGATCTTCGATTTCTTGAAACGCACCTTCAGCGGCAGCTTGTGCACCCAGTGCTGGTGGCCAGGCTTGCGCGGTGCGGGCGGTTCGTTGCGCGCTGCTCGCCGCATGGCGTTGATGCTTTCGAGCAGCATCAGTCCGCCGACGGTGCCGAGGAAGACGACATACATCAGCGAAATGATCAGATCGAGCTGGCCGATGGCGCGCAGCAGCGAGAAGATCCAGATGCCGACCGTCGCCCCGGTAAGACCGCCGACCAGCAGCACCGTGCCGAGCTTGACGTCGAGCGAGCCGCGCCGGAAATGCGTGATCGCGCCCGATATCGACGACGCCACCACCTGGTTGGCGCCGGTCGCGACCGCGACGACGGGCGGGATGTTGTAGAAGATCAACAGCGGGGTGATGAGAAAGCCGCCGCCGACGCCGAACATTCCAGACAGGAATCCGACGGCCGCCCCCATGCCGAGAATGATGAAAATGTTCACCGACAATTCTGCGATGGGCAGATAGATTGTCACAGCCGACCCCGAATGATGACCGCTCCTGCCGGGCGGTTTCTTGTCACGTCCCCGTTCGAATGCGCACCATACTGTGAAATCGTTGCCAGAGGCTTTCGATCGGCCCCGTGATTAGCCATAGAGATTGGCGGAGAGATCGGTGGCAGAGGATTCGCCGGATGCGCGGATCGATATGTCCGGGCATAATCCGGCTTTTTTCAGGTTTTGTGACAGGCGACGGCAAAATTGGAAAAAGCCTTGCGGCCTACCGCATAGTTTATCCTTCAATCGATTTCAATTGAAGGATAAATTAAGCAGTAATTCAGCGGGTTACAGCGTCAATCGCGTCTGAAAAGACGCGCGGCGCTGTAATGCCGCCAGGCCCTTTTAGATCGCCTTGCTGCCCTGCTTGTTGTGTTCGAGCAGCGCCTTCACGGTCGCATCGGTCACCTTGCCGTCCGGCTCCTGCCCGACGGACTTCTGGAAGTTTTTGATCGCGGTCACGGTCTTCGCGCCCATTTCGCCGTCCGGCACTCCGGCGTCGAAGCCGTTATTGTTGAGGATCGCCTGGATGTTGCGGACTGCCTTCTTCATGTCGACGGTCGCCGTCTTCGCCCCGGTGCCTGCCCATTCGTCGGGGATGTCGATGGCGTTCGTGCGGTGGTCGACCGGCTCCGGCTTCCAGAGATCAGCCTTGCCGCGCGCCCGTTCGAGCTGGTCGGGCTTCATGGCTTTGGCCACTTCGTCGCGCTTCTGCGCCGCATCCTTGTCGCCGGCCTTGGCGGCGATCGCAAACCATTTGTAGGACTCTTCGAGATCCGCCGGAACCCCGTTGCCCCTAGCACAGAGGATCGCCAGGTTGAACTGGCTGTCGGTGATGCCGAGGTTCGCAGCCTTGGTGAACCACGAAGCGGCCGTTGCATAATCCTGCTGGCCCAGCGCGCCGGAGGCGTAGAGGACGGCGAGATTGTGCATGGCGCTGGCATTGCCCTGGTTGGCCGCCTGCTCGTAGAAGCCCTTTGCCTTGGCGATGTCGCGTTCGACGCCGTTGCCCTTCTCGTACATGCTGCCGAGCCGGTATTGCGCAGGCGCAAAGCCCTTGTCGGCCGCAAGCTGGTACCAGTTCGCCGCCTGCTTCTGATCGACCGTCATGCCGTTGCGGCCGTCGGAATAACGCGCGCCGATTTCGAACAGCGCCAGCGCATCGCCGCCGCTCGCCGCATCGGCAAGCGATTTCGGCTGGACGGTGTCGGGAACGGTGATGGCGGCCTGCGGTGCGGGTGCGGGAACGAAGCCCGATGTTTCCTGCGCTGCGCCGGACGGACCGGGAGGGGCAAGGGTCGCTGCCCCTTCGCCGTCAAGCGGCGTCATGTCGGTCAGATGGTCACTACCGGCCGGTGGGGTTGCTTCCGGCTGCGCCTGTTCGGCGGCGGGCGGAACAGCTTCCGTTGCCGGAGTGGTCGTTCCGAGAGCGGCGGCATCCGGCTGGGCAGGTGTCGCTTCAGGCAAGGCCG
>NZ_JALBGX010000174.1:0-12704 GCF_023006465.1 Rhizobium sp. PRIMUS64
CCCGGCGCTGGCGCTCGGCGTCGTCGCGCATGCGGTCGGTCTCGCCGGCAAGGCGCAGCTTCTCGATCGCCGCCTGCTTGAAGACCAGGACCGACTGGGCCATGCGGCCGATTTCGTCGCCGCGCTCGACAGCCGGGACTTCGATGTCGTTCTGACCGCCGGCAAGGCGATCCATGGCCGCAGTCATGCCGACCACCGGCCGGACGATGGTGCGCGACATCAGCCAGGCGAGAACGGCAGCCGCAAGCGAGGCGAGGATGCCGCCGGCAAGCAGCGTCGTCTTCAGATCGCTGTTGGCATCGGCCCGGATGGCGGCAAGCGCATTCGACTTTTCACGCGCGGTGGCCTTGATCTTGGCAGAGGCCTGGCGGAACCCGTCGAGCTGGCCCTTGGTGGCGTTGACGCCGATCTTGACGACCTCTTCGATCGGCATGTCGGTTTCCTTGCGCGCCTTGGTCTGCGGCTCGGCAAGTTCATGGAAATAGAGGTCGGCGGCCTTCTGCATCCCGTCGATCATCTCGACCAGCTGCGGCTCGCCCGTCGCCGTCTGCTTGGCGGCGGCAATCGCCTTCAGCATGCGCTCGCGGTTGGCGAAGACATCGCCATAGGTGCTGTCGCTGCGGAAGAGGATGAAGCCACGCAGGTTGACCGCCTGCTCGAGCATCGCCTGCAGCGCATCGTCGATCTGGTTGACGAGCAGCTCGGACTTTTCCTGCTCGGCAGAAGCGGCCGCGGACGCCGTCGCCTTGGAATAAACGAAAGCTGATATGGCGACGAAAATAAGAATGAGGGCTGCGAACGTGGCCGCAAGTTTACCGTTCAAGGATATGTTTTTGGCGGACATCGGTGATTTCTCCTGACGACAGTCGACGCGGCGAGAGGCAGGTCGCGCGAGACGCAACCGCCGGGATGTTTGAACCTGAGAACATGATCGGCGTGGAAACGCTTGCGCCTTCATGGCGCCGAGCAGTTCAGATGAACCGCTGCAATCACGCTGAACCTATATGGGCAGGTTTTAAATTTGTTTAAATTTGTGCACTGCAACAGCGGCAGAGCCTGCGGATTATTGTGCCGTTTCCGGAGGATTGAGGATCAGGATGTCGAAATCCCTAGTGGGATCGAAATCCTCTGATGTCATCCGGAAGGTCGTCGGGCCGATCTTCTGAACGTTGCTGCCGCAGAAGCTGATGAGGCTGCCGGGCTTGCCCTTGTCGATCGTCAGCTGAAAGTGCTTGATCGGCCCCGCCCAGTTGGCGCCGGTCGACAGCACATAGGAGATCCAGCTTTCGGTATAGTTGGCGCCTCCCGCCTCGGCTTCCCGAGCACGCTGCTGGGCAACCCGGACGAAATCTCCGTCGAGGCAATATTTGCGCGAATATTCCTCGAAACGATCACCCTTCGGCTCGCCACCTTCGAGAAAGCTGATGGCGACGGTGCCGCCGACGGCCGGCTTGTAGCGATGCTCGACGCTGACCTTTTTCATTGCCGGGAAGGTGGTGCGCCACCAATAGGTCGAGCGCAGCGTCCAGAGCGGCACGAGGTCGACCCCGGCGGCATCGCCTGCGCCCATGGGATAGACGAGGCCGCGGGAGATCCAGTCCTTGCGGACGGTTTCGGGAAGCTTGGCAAGTGCCTCGGTCGTCTTCTGGCTATAGGGCAGGACGGGAATGCCCAGCTTGGCGAACTCGTCGGTCACGTCGATGCCGAGCGAAACGACGCGTTGCTGCAGCTTGGCGGTGATTGGCTTGCCATCCTGCACGGTGGAGAAATGCAGGAAGTTGTTGCTGTCATAATCGGAGATGGCGGAATTGTTGTCGACCTGGCCTGATATGTCAGGCATCGGAAAGGCGACCAGGCTTTCGACATCCTTGTCGGAGCTATTCTCGAAGATATAGTCGACGCGCACTTCCGAAGCGGAGATGAAGAGATCCTCTTCCGCCATGCTGACATCATCAGATTGGGCAAAGATCAGCCCGCCGGTCTTGACCTCGGCCATGGTGTCGTTCGCGAGCGCGGGCGATGCGATGACTGCCGCGACAATCAGAGTGAAGAGCTTCAGCATGGAACACCCCCGTGTCTGCGGCCCGCCCCGCGATCGCCGCGGCAGGATTATCGCCGAAAGCTTTTGAGGGTCAATGACGGTCTTGGGAACAAAATGCTTGCAACCGGCGGCTTTGCCGGTCATGCACAGCCGATGTCAGATCAAAACACCCAACGCCTCGACCAGCTTCTCGTCTCTCTCGGCCTCTTTGCCAGCCGTTCACGCGCCCGCGACGCCGTGCAGCGCGGCACCGTCAGGATCGGCGGCCAGGTGGTCACCAAGGCCGGCGCGCTGTTTAGCGCCGACGCGGCAATCGAGATCGACGATCCGGCGCAGGACTATGTCTCGCGCGCCGCACTGAAGCTTGCCGCAGCACTCGACCATTTCCGGCTCGATCCTGCCGGCCATCACTGTCTCGATGTCGGCGCCTCCACCGGCGGCTTCACCGAGGTGCTGCTGCTGCGGGGTGCCCAGCATGTCACCGCGATCGATGTCGGCCATGGGCAGATGCATCCGCGCATATCAGGCGATCCGCGGGTGACGAACAGGGAAGGCCTCAATGCCCGCAACCTGACGGCAGAGGATATCGGCCATCCCGCGACCTTCATCGTTTCCGACGTCTCCTTCATCACCCTGAAACTGGCGCTCGCGCCGGCTCTTGAGATCGCCGAACCGGGCGCTGTCGCCGTGCTCCTGGTCAAGCCGCAGTTCGAGGCCGGGCGCGAGGCGATCGGCAAGGGCGGGATGCTGAAGGATCCCTCGTCCGCTCCCGCCGTCGCTGCGGAACTGGAGCGCTGGTTCATCGAGGACATGGGCTGGAAGAGCCTCGGCCTCATCCCCTCTCCGATTTCCGGCGGCGACGGCAATCAGGAATTCCTTCTGGCAGGATTGAAACCGTGAGCACCGAAACCGTCACGATCGAGAAGCTCGGCGCCCAGGGCGACGGCATCGCCAGTAGCGCCAGCGGACCTGTTTATGTGCCCTTTTCCCTGCCCGGGGAAACGGTGGCGATTGCCCGGGTCAAGAGCCAGGGCACGATCATGTCGATCACAACGCCCTCGCCCGACCGGCAGGAGCCGCCCTGCCGGCATTTCGGCCCGGATGGCGTCAACGGCACCTGCGGCGGCTGCACGCTGCAGCATATGGCAGACGCGCCCTACCGCGCCTTCAAGCGCCAGCTGGTCATCGACGCGCTGAAATCGAAGGGGCTGACACCCGAGGTCGGCGAGATCGTTCCGGCCCGGCCGGGCGAGCGGCGGCGCGTGGTGTTTGCGGCGCGCAAGACCGAGAAGGACATGCTTGTTGGATTCAACCAGGCCGAAAGCCACCATATCGTCGCCATCGAGGAATGTCCGATCTCGTCGGCAGGGATTATCGCCCGGCTGCCGGCGATCAGGGCGATTGCAGCTTCGCTGGCGACCAGCGCCGAACCCTTCCGCGTCGCGGTGCTCGAAACGCTTTCCGGCCTCGACATCTCCGTCGACGAGGTGAAGAAACTCTCCGACCCGCAGCGGCGCAAGGCAATCGAGACCGCGCTTGGCCTGCGCGGCATCGCCCGTGTTTCGCTAAACGGCGAAATCCTCGTCGAGCCGTCGAAGCCGATGGTCGAATTCGGCGGCGTCCAGGTTTCACCGCCGCCGGGCAGTTTTACCCAGGCGACCAAGCCGGCGGAAGAGGCGATGGCGGAGCTGGTCATTGCCCATGCCGGCAAGGCGAAGCGGATCGCCGATCTCTTTGCCGGCTCCGGCACGTTTTCACTGCGGCTGGCGCGGATCGGCCGCGTGCACGCCGTCGAAGCCGAAGCAAAGGCGCTCGCCGCACTCGATCATGCCGCCCGCAACACGCAAGGGCTGAAGCCGGTCACCGTCGAAAAGCGCGATCTCTTTCGCCGTCCTTTGATGACGCAGGAGTTCAAGCCCTATGACGCCGTCGTCTTCGATCCGCCGAGGGCGGGTGCCGAGTTCCAGTGCCAGGAGCTTGCCCGCTCAGGCGTGAAGAAGATCGTGGCCGTCAGCTGCAATCCGCTGACGCTGGCGCGGGATCTCGCGATCCTCGTCGAGGGCGGCTACCGGATCACGCAAGTGACGCCGATCGACCAGTTCCTCTGGACCTCGCATGTCGAGGTAGTGGCGACGCTGGAGAAATAGGCGTGCCTGTCGGAAAGGCCAAAAGACGCAACCCCTACTATCACGGCCCGGTGTCCGATCACTTCGACGGCACACATTTCTTCAATCCCGACGGTATCGAGCCCCTTGGTTTCCGCGATCTGCTGCGGTGGCAATTCGGCGGTGGCCGTGAGCGCTGGCCGCAGTCGGTCCCAAGTCCATACCCGGCGGCCAAGCCGGATCCATGCGTAGACGGCGAGGATCTAAGGGTGACCATGGTTGGTCATGCAACAATGCTCGTGCAGGTCGCTGGGCTCAATATCCTCACCGACCCGGTGTGGTCGGAGCGCGTAAGTCCCTTCGCTTTTGCCGGACCCAAGCGCGTCGTCCAACCGGGCATCGCATTCGATGATTTGCCGCCAATTGATCTCGTGCTGGTGTCGCACA
The DNA here is from genome assembly GCF_023006465.1 of Rhizobium sp. PRIMUS64. Lineage (NCBI taxonomy): Bacteria > Pseudomonadati > Pseudomonadota > Alphaproteobacteria > Hyphomicrobiales > Rhizobiaceae > Rhizobium > Rhizobium sp. PRIMUS64. The sequence goes on from NZ_JALBGX010000174.1 coordinate 4,594, forward strand.
ATCATTATGATCATCTCGATATCGCAACGCTCAGGCGGTTGGGTGCGAAGCATCAGCCGCGTGTCGTGACGCCACTCGGCAATGACACGATCATTCGCCGTGCCGTGCCCGATATACGGACGACATCGATGGACTGGGGCGAGCGCATTTCGCACGCCGGAATAACCATTGATGCGGAGCCTGCACACCATTGGTCCGCGCGCGGAACCGCCGATCGGCGGATGGCACTCTGGGCGTCGTTCGTTTTGTCGACTCCAGCCGGAAAAATTTATCACGTCGGAGATACGGGCTTTCACGACGGCATCAATTACAAAGCGGCACAGCAGAAGCATGGCGGCTTTCGTTTGGCCATTTTACCCTTCGGCGCATATGAGCCGCGCTGGTTCATGAAAGGGCAGCACCAGAATCCGCAGGAAGCGGTGATCGGGATGAAGTTGGCAAATGCTGCCTATGTGGCCGGGCATCACTTCGCCACGTTCCAGCTGACGAATGAAGCGGTCGACGCGCCGGCAAGAGCGTTGCAAGACGCAATGAGCGAGCATGATATTCCCCCGGAGCGGTTCCGGCCACTGAGGGCCGGCGAGGTATTCAATGTGCCGGCGGTCTAATCGGTATCCGTTTGCTCCCGGACTGGTGTTGGTGTCGGCCTGCTTGCCATAGATACTTCGGAAACGACCGAGATCGCCGCTCAGCGGCGCATGAAAGCTTCGAAGGCCGCCCGGGCCTCGGCGCTTTTCAGCCGCGCGGAGAAATGGCGGGCCTCCTCGTCGATGCGGGCGATGATCTCGCCGCGGTCGCCACGAATGAGGTCGCGGGCGATGCGCAGCGCCTCCGGCGGCTTGGCCGCGAGCTTTGCGGCGAGACCAAGCGTCAGTGAATCGACCTCGCCACTTTCAACGACCTTCCAGACCAGGCCGGCTTCCTTCGCTTCTGCAGCCGAGAATGCTTCGCCGGCGGCAAGCATGGCGAAGGCGCGCTGATGTCCCATCAGGCGCGGCGCGACGAGGCTGGAACCTGCCTCGGGCACCAGCGCCAGATCGACGAAGGGTGTGCGAAACTGGCTGCGGCTGGAGGCGATGGTCAGATCGCAATGGAGATGGATCGTCGTGCCGATGCCGACCGCCAGACCGTCGACGCCGGAGACGACGGGTTTTTCGGCATTCACCAGCGCATAGAGGAAATCGAGGATCTCCTGCTCCAGACCGCGGCCGCCCATTGCGGCAGCCAGAAAATCGTTCAGGTCGTTGCCGGCCGAGAAGCAGCCTTCGGTGCCGAGCAAAGCGGTGGCACGGATGTCGGGGCTTGTGTTGGCCGCATTCAGCGCATCGGCCATTATGCGATACATGGCGCGGGTGATGGCGTTCTTCTTTTCCGGCCGATTGAAGCGGATGGACTGGACGCCGGGATAGGCGGAAGGCTGCTCGACGATGATGTATTCGGTCATAAGGTCTCCTCAGGCAAGCAGGATGCGGGCGGCGGCAAGGCTTGCCGCGCCATTGACGACCCGGTCGCGAAGGGCTGCGGTTTCGGCGAGCAGGTTTTCGGCGGCGAAGCGGCAGAGCGCGATACGGTTTTCGGCCGCGCCATCGGCACTTTCGGCAAGCCCGCCCTTGGCGAGGTAACAGCCGGTGAGCACGAGGCCGAACAGCCGCTGATAGGGCGTGGCACCCGAGAGCGCCTCGGCGGTGCTGTTCTCGGCAAGCGTCTTCATCAGCCAGGCGGTCGCCTGCTCGAGATCGGCGATCGCAGCATCGAGCCTCGCAGCGGTTTCGCCGAAACCGTCGAGATTGGAGCGGCGGACGCCATCGGCGATCTCGCTGAGCTCGGCGATGAAGCCCTTCACCTGATCGCCGCCGGAGAGCGGCAGCTTGCGGGTGACGAGGTCGATCGCCTGGATACCATTGGTGCCCTCATAGATCGGGGCGATACGGGCATCGCGGAGATAACGCGCCGCACCCGTCTCCTCGATGAAGCCCATGCCGCCATGCACCTGAATGCCGAGCGAGGCGACGTCGACGCCGGCATCGGTCGAAAAGGATTTGGCGATCGGCGTCAGCAAAGCGGCGCGCTCCTGCCATTGGCGGCTGGCGTCACCTGCCCGGTGCGACATGTCGATCGCATGGGCGCAGGCATAGGAGATGGCGCGCGCCCCTTGGGTCAGCGCCTTCATGGTGAGGAGCATGCGGGCGACATCGGGATGTTCGACGATCGGGCTCATGCCGGCGCCGCTTGCGCCCGGCGCCCTGCCCTGGGTGCGTTCCCTGGCATAGGCGAGTGCCTTCTGGGTGGCGGCCTCCGCGATCGCCACGCCCTGCATGCCGACGGCAAGGCGGGCATTGTTCATCATCGTGAACATGCAGGCCAGCCCCTTGTTCTCCTCGCCGACCAGCCATCCCACGGCACCCTTTTCACCGCCGAATTTTCCGTCGCCATAGATCATCGTGCAGGTCGGCGAACCGTGGATGCCGAGCTTGTGCTCCAGCGAGTGGCAGAACAGATCGTTGCGGGGCCCAAGCGATCCGTCGTCGTTCACCAGGAATTTCGGCACCAGGAACAGCGAGATGCCGCGGGTGCCGGCCGGCGCATCCGGCAGGCGGGCCAGCACCAGATGGATGATATTGTCGGCCGCGTCATGCTCGCCCCAGGTGATGAAGATTTTCTGGCCGAAGAGACGGTAGCTGCCGTCATCGCAGCGTTCGGCGTGAGCCTTGAGCACGCCGAGATCGGAGCCGGCATGTGGCTCGGTCAGGTTCATGGTGCCGGTCCATTCGCCGGAGACCATCTTTTCCAGATATTTGTCCTTCAGCGCGGCACTGCCATGGGTGCTGACCGCTTCGATGGCGCCCATCGTCAGCGTCGGGGCAAGCGCGAAGGCCATGGAGCCGGAATTCCACATTTCAAGCGCCGCGACATTCAGCATATGCGGCAAGGCCTGGCCGCCGAAGGCTTCGGGCGCCGTCAGGCCGTTCCAGCCGCCGGCGATCCAGTGGCGATAGAGATCGCGCCAGCCATCCGGCAGCCTGACCTCGCCATCGATCAGGCGGGCGCCCTGGCGGTCGCCGATTTCGGCGAGAGGCGCCACTTCTTCTGTGGCAAAACGTCCCGCTTCGGCGAGGATCGCATCGACCAGATCTTCGCCGAGATCGCCGAGCAGCCCTCTTGAAATCGCCTCGTCCATGCCCGCTACGTGCTTCAATGTGAACGCGATTTCCTCGACGGGCGCCTTGTACATGGTTTTTCCTCCGCAGACCGGCCTGCACTTGGGCAAGCCCCTCCGAGGCAAGGGCTAATTGATTTTTACGTAAACGTCAATTTCGATTTCCTCGGCCGCCATGCGATAAATCGCCTGACAGGGCTCTTTGCTCTTGCACCTTTGGACAAATGGACGTCATGAACAATCTCTAAGGGAAGACATCGCCTTCGCAAAGGACCGGCGAACAATGGATACATTGCCCGTCAACATACCCGGTTTCGTCTGGGCCTATCGCTTTTCGCCCGAAGAAAAGACCGCGGTGCGACTGAACAATAGTGCGACGGTGGCGGAACTGACCGCCGACAACTGTTTCTACTGGCTGCACCTCAACCTTGTCGACGCCCGCGTGCCGGCCTTGCTCGATACGCTGGACGGACTGACAGAGGACGCGAAATCGGCGCTGACGACGCGCGATACGCATGCGGCCATCACCGTCGACGAGCAGATGCTCTATGGGACGCTCGTCGATTGCCAGCGCGATTTCGCCCAGGATACCAACAATCTCGGCTGGCTGCATTTCGCCATGTCCGACCGCTTCCTCATCACCACGCGGCTGCAGCCGCTGCGCAGCGTCGAACGGGCGCGGGCGCTGATCGAGAAAAACCCGGGCAAATTCTCCCGGCCGGTCGATCTCTTCGAACTGCTGGTGATCGAGTTCCAGCGCACGCTGATCGCAATCGTCATCGAACTCACCGAAGAGCTGAACCAGATCGAGGATATCGTCTACGACAGTGCGCAGCGCGACGAGCGCCGGCGCCTGGCGCCGGTCCGGCGAACCGTGGTCAGGCTGCATCGGCACCTGCGCACCGTGCTGGCGCTGATGCGCCGGGCGGCGGCGGCCGACGACGACGAGATGCCCTTCGGCTTCGACGATGTGGCGCGGCGGCTGACGAGCCGGCTGGAAACAGTCGACCACGATATCTATGCGCTGCAGGATCGGGCACGCCTGCTGCACGAAGAAATCGATTCGAAACAATCCTCCGAAACCAACCGCCACCTCTATCTGCTGTCGATCATGACGGCCTTCCTGCTGCCGCCGACGCTGGTGACGGGTTTCTTCGGCATGAACACGGCAAACCTGCCCTTCGCCGTCGGCGACTACGGCACCGAATACGCCGTTGCCCTCATCGTCGCCTCCATCGCCTTTGCCTGGTGGCTGCTGAGACGTGTGGATATTCTTTGAACGCGAAACGCCCGGCATGACTGCCGGGCGTCTGGCTCTCATCTTAGCTCGATATCACGACATGCCAAAACCGCTACGCGGTTTGGGGTGACGTTAGTAGGGCGAATAGCACTGCTGACGCGGGCCGTTATAGGGCTGGAAGGTGTTGTCGTAGGCGCGATAAGACCGGTAGCGGTTTGCGCACCAGGCGACGTGGCTCGAACCCATGCGGGGCGCAGGCTCGACGTAACGCGGCTGCGCGACAATCGCGCCGCCGATCACTGCGCCGGCGCCGAAGGCGGCAAGCGGATACCAGTAGCCGTTATAATGGCGATATCCCGGGCGGTAATAGGAATATCCGCGATAGCCGCCATAATAGCCGGGCCGGTAGTAGGCGCCGGGACGATAGCCAGGCCGGTAATAGGCGCCCGGACGATAGCCGGGGCGATAATAGCGGCGGTACTGGACATTCTCGACTGCGGAGGATTTTTCCACCTGCGGGGCGGTGGGCATCTGGATTGCCTGCGACGGCGCAAAGCCCGTCAGGACCACGGCGGCAGCCAGCACTGCGGTCGCGATCTTGTTTCTCAGCCCGATCATTGCTTCAACTCCCATACAACAGCGATCACCGCCTGCCTAGCAACGCCTTTTCGCCTGAATGGTTCCAAAAGCAGCCGGGGCCGGCTACTCTCCCTTTTAGATCAGCTGAACTGAACCGGACATTAACCGGTGCGGCAAAGCGCTATCAGGCAACGACGGAGAACTTCGCCTGGTCACCCTGCAGGCGGTTCACCATGAAGTTCGAATACCATTCCAGGAACTGCATGACGCCGCCCTCGTGCAAGGCGGAATAGGGGCCGGGCTCATAGGCGGGTGAGTGAATGCCGAAGGCGTTTTCCTCGACGATGCGGCGATCCTGATCGTTGGTCTCGGTCCAGACGTGGGTCAGTTCCTCGAGATTGTAATCCACGCCTTCGACGGCATCCTTGTGGACGAGCCACTTGGTCGTCACCGCCGTCTCGTTGGCGCTGAGCGGCAGCACGCGGAAGGAGATGGCGTGGTCACCAAGCAGATGGTTCCACGTCGTCGGGTAGTGGAAGAGCAACATGGTGCCGATATGGCTGATCGAGATATCGTCGGAGAGCTGACGCTGGACAGCGCGCTTGCCCGACATGGTGTAGCTCTCGGCATCTTCGATCAGCGGCATGCGGGCGGTGCGGAACTGACCGTCCGGCGAAATCTGGAACTTGCTCGGCAGGCCGGCAGCCTCGCAGCGCGCCCAATGGCCGGCGATCTCGGGATCGTCGGCGCCGCCATCCGTGCCGGTGACACTCGGGGCTTCGGGATAAGTGCGGCAGAGCTCGGGGTGGTTGGCGGCGCAGTGATAGCACTCGCGGTTGTTTTCCCAGACAAGCTTCCAGTTGCCCTTCTCGATGATCGTGCTCTGGAAGGCGACCTTGCTCTCACTAATCCGGTGCGGCGCGACATAGGGTTCGATCTTGTCGCGCACCGGCTGGAAATCCGGGGCGGTGTTGGCAAGGCAGATGAAGACATAGCCTGCGACGGTTTCGCAATGGACGGGTTTCAGGTTGAAGCCGGTCTTGTCGAAATCATCGCCCATGTGGCGGGCAAAGGCGAGCTTGCCTTCGAGATCATAGGTCCACTGATGGTAGGGGCAGACAAGACGCACGGAGGAGCCGTGCTCCTTGGTGCAGACGCGTGAGCCGCGATGGCGACAGCTGTTGTGGAAGGCGCGGATGATATTGTCGCGGCCGCGGACGATGACGACGGGATAGTTGCCGATCTGGACGGTGAAATAGGCGCCCGGCTTCGGCAGCTCGCAATCATGGCCGATGAACAGCCAGTCGCGATAATAGATCATCTCCATGTCGAGCTGGAAATAATCCTCGTCGATATAGAACGGCTGTTCGAGGCTGAAGCCCTCACGGCGGCTCTTGAGCTGACGCAAAACGTTGCTGCGAATATCCATCTTCATGTCCTCGTGCACCCGGTTGCCACCCTCGCGTGGGAAGGCCGGCGGAAGCGCGCCCGCTTCCTTCTCCTTCGAGAGAATTGTTCATGGCGCCATTTAATCACCGAGCATGGCTGCCGCTTGGTTGTAATGCGACATCGGCTTCGACATTGACGACAGGATGCGGCAAGCCACAGGCTGCCTATCCCGGTCGATGACATTGCCCGACTCTCCCGGCAATTATCGTCAATTGCGACATGGCGTAAAGACCCGTTGCGCAAAGAGGTCGGCTGCCTGGTATCGATGTCAGTCGCGTTTGCGACATCTCCCGGCATTTGCCTTTCAGCCGGCAGGCTGGCATGGCGATTTTTTAACATCGCCTTAAGCATACCGCCCTATCCTGCTGCTGATTCAGACCGACCGAAGAACGCGAACCATGGCCAAACTCCGTTATTTCGACGCGAAAGAAGCAAGTAAACTGCAAGAGCCGCAGCTGATTGCCGCGCATTCCGAATTTTTGCGCACTGGTCGCATCCCCCGCGAGCGGCGGCACTGGCTGGCCGAGGAAAAGCGGTATTTCACCCATGATGAGGTCGCGGCAAAGACCGGCCGCAAGCTGCAGGTCGCCGGTGAAAAGACCCATCAGCACATCAACGGCTTTCACCACTCGATCCAGTTTCCGAAGATGATCTTCCACCGGACGTTGGAGGACAGCCCGCATCTCGGTTACTGCCACGTCACCGCCGCGCGGACGAAATTCGCCCATTACGAAGAGGTCAGCTGGGCCTTCTACATCTCCAATTTCTATTCCGACATCGGCGAGAACGATAATTTCTTCGAGCGCATCGATGTCGGTTATTCCCGCATGTATTTCGCCGTCGCGATCAAACCCGGCGAGAACTCCGCGGAAAAGATGACCATCGACCGCTCGGTGCGCGGCAACGGCCTGCTCTTCCGCACCCATGATCCGCAGGCTGCGATCCGCAACATCCTCTTGCTCGGCGCCCGTAACGAACAGCTGCGCGAAATCATCCGGCAGCTCTAAAGCGATTGATCGCCGGCGGCGGAAAGCCTAATGACTGCCGACCTACAGCGCCGTGCGTCTTTCCAGACGCGCAAAGGACGCTGTGGCACTTTGGATTGCTGGGCAGAACATGGCACGCACGATCGACATAAGGACCGACAGGCAAGCAGCGCTCGAGGCGGCCTCAGCCGCTCTTGCCGACGGCTTTGCCATCGCCATCCCGACTGAGACCGTCTACGGCCTGGCAGCCGACGCCACCAATCCCGCAGCCATCACCCGTATCTACGAGACAAAGGGGCGGCCGCGCTTCAACCCGCTGATCTGCCATATGGCCGACCTCGCCATGGCCGAAGAGCATGCCGAATTCGACCCGGTCTCACGGGCGCTCGCCAGGGCCTTCTGGCCCGGCCCGCTGACCCTCGTGCTGCCGCTGAAGCCTCAGAGTTCGATCCATTCGTTGGCGACCGCCGGACTCGACAGCGTCGGCATCCGTGTGCCGAAGGGTTTCGCAGGCGCGTTGATCGGCGCCTTCGGACGGCCGCTCGCAGCCCCCAGCGCCAACACCTCGGGCGGGGTAAGCGCCACGAGTGCCGCCCATGTCGAAGCCGATCTCGGGGCCAGGATCCCATTGATCCTCGATGCGGGCCCAAGCGCCGTCGGCGTCGAATCGACGATCGTCAAGGCAGAGGGCGGCCGGCTG
>NZ_JALBGX010000175.1:0-12441 GCF_023006465.1 Rhizobium sp. PRIMUS64
AACCACAGCCTGTTTTCCCCGCTGCCGCAGCGCCCGTTCAGCATGTTGCTATCCAGCAGCCGGCCGAGCCGGTGTTGACGGAAACGCCTGGGGTGGCCGTCGCCGAGCCGGCGCCTGCCGTCGAAACAGCGCCGCCGGCTATGGAGCCCGCTCAGTCGTCGACCGAGCGTTTCCTGCCGAGCGTTCTGGACGAGGTCCAGCCGACGCTGCTTTCGGAGGATGCCGGCCTACAGATCAGCCGCTCTTTCGAGGAGCTCGCCGCGGCAATCGACGGCGCAGAGCGCCGGTCGCTGGACGAGATCGCAGAGGACATGCTGCGCCCGATGCTGCGCGAATGGCTTGATGATAATCTGCCGACACTGGTCGAGCGGTTGGTGCGCGAGGAAATCGAGCGCGTGGCGCGCGGCCCGCGCCGCTGATCGGATTGCTTTTTCTTGAAAGCCGCTCCGGTCTCCGGGGCGGCTTTTTTATTGACTTGGCCGTGACCATCCTATTTACAAACGCCACCCTCGAACCTCGAAATTGGTCATAAAATGCTCGACAAGACCTATGATTCCGCCGCCGTCGAACCGAAAATCGCCGCGAAATGGGACGAGGCGGATGCCTTCCGTGCCGGTGCGAACGCCCGGCCCGGAGCGGAGACCTTCACTATCGTGATCCCGCCGCCGAATGTCACCGGTTCGCTGCACATGGGGCACGCACTGAACAACACGCTACAGGACATCCTGGTTCGCTTCGAGCGCATGCGCGGCAAGGACGTGCTCTGGCAGCCGGGCATGGACCATGCCGGCATTGCCACCCAGATGGTCGTCGAGCGCAAGCTGATGGAACAGCAGCTGCCCAGCCGCCGCGACATGGGCCGTGAAGCCTTCATCGACAAGGTCTGGGAATGGAAGGGGGAATCGGGTGGCCTGATCTTCAACCAGCTGAAGCGTCTGGGTGCGTCATGCGACTGGTCGCGCGAACGTTTCACCATGGACGAGGGCCTGTCGAAGGCCGTTCTCGAGGTTTTCGTCACGCTCTACAAGGAAGGGCTGATCTACAAGGACAAGCGCCTCGTCAACTGGGATCCGAAGCTGCTGACGGCGATCTCCGATCTTGAAGTCGAACAGCATGAGATCAAGGGCAATCTCTGGCATCTTCGCTATCCGCTCGAGCCGGGTGTCACCTACCAGTACCCGATCGCTTTCGACGAGGAAGGCAAGCCGACCGAATGGGAAACGCGCGACTATCTGGTCGTTGCCACCACGCGCCCGGAAACGATGCTGGGCGATACCGGTGTTGCCGTCAATCCGGAGGACGAGCGTTACAAGTCGATCATCGGCAAGCATGTCATCCTGCCGATCGTCGGCCGCCGCATTCCGGTCGTTGCTGACAGCTACGCCGATCCGACGGCAGGTAGCGGTGCCGTCAAGATCACGCCGGCGCATGACTTCAACGACTTTGACGTCGGCAAGCGGGCTGGCCTGCGCTCGATCAACATCCTGAATATCGACGGCACGATCACCATCAAGGACAATGAGGATTTCCTCGAAGGCCTCGACAATCCGGCGGCGCTGCATGGCGCCTGGGACCGCCTGGAAGGGCAGGACCGCTTCTATGCGCGCAAGGTCATTGTCGAGATTTTCGAAGAGGCCGACCTTCTCGACAAGATCGAACCGCACAAGCACATGGTACCGCACGGCGACCGCGGCGGCGTGCCGATCGAGCCGCGGCTGACCGAACAATGGTATGTCGACGCCAAGACGCTCGCCGAACCGGCGATCGCCTCGGTCCGCGAAGGTCGCACCAGGATGGTGCCGAAGAGCTGGGACAAGACCTATTACGAATGGATGGAAAACATCCAGCCCTGGTGTGTCTCCCGTCAGCTCTGGTGGGGTCACCAGATTCCCGCCTGGTACGGCCCGGACGGCCAGGTCTTCGTCGAAAAGACCGAGGAGGAGGCGCTGCAGGCGGCGATCCAGCATTACCTCTCGCATGAGGGGCCGATGAAGGCCTATGTCGAGGACCTGCTCGAAAACTTCAAGCCGGGCGAGATCCTGACGCGTGACGAGGACGTGCTCGACACCTGGTTCTCCTCGGCACTCTGGCCTTTCTCGACGCTCGGCTGGCCGGACGAGACGCCGGAGCTGGCGCGTTATTACCCGACCAACGTTCTTGTCACCGGCTTCGACATCATCTTCTTCTGGGTTGCCCGCATGATGATGATGGGCCTGCACTTCATGAAGGACGAGGATGGCGAACCGGTCGAGCCCTTCCAGACCGTCTATGTCCACGCGCTGGTGCGCGACAAGAATGGGCAGAAGATGTCGAAATCGAAGGGCAACGTCATCGATCCCTTGGAACTGATCGACGAATACGGCGCCGACGCGCTGCGCTTCACCCTGGCAATCATGGCGGCGCAGGGCCGCGACGTGAAACTCGATCCGGCCCGCATCGCCGGCTACCGCAATTTCGGCACCAAGCTCTGGAACGCCACGCGCTTCGCCGAAATGAACGGGGCAAAGAGCGACCCGCATTTCGTACCCGAGGCGGCTGAGCTCACCATCAACCGCTGGATCCTGACCGAACTTGCCCGTACGGAACGTGACGTAACGGAAGCACTCGAAGCCTTCCGCTTCAACGATGCCGCCGGCGCGCTCTATCGTTTCGTCTGGAACGAGGTCTGCGACTGGTATCTCGAGCTCTTGAAGCCGGTCTTCAATGGCGAAGACGAGGGCGCCAAGGCGGAAGCCCAGGCCTGCAGCGCTTATATTCTCGAGGAGATCTACAAGCTGCTGCATCCCTTCATGCCCTTCATGACCGAAGAGCTTTGGGCCCATACGGCAGGCGAAGGCAAAGAGCGCGACACATTGGTCTGCCATGCCGAATGGCCCGCGCCGTCCTATGCCGACGACGGGGCGGCCGACGAGATCAACTGGCTGATCGACCTCGTCTCCGGCATCCGCTCGGTGCGCGCTGAAATGAACGTCCCGCCGTCGGCGACAGCCCCGCTCGTCGTCGTCAAGGCCAACAACCTGACGCGTGAACGGCTGTTCCGCCACGACGCCGCCATCAAGCGCCTTGCGCGCGTCGAGGCGATATCGCTGGCTGACGATGCGCCCAAGGGTGCCGCTCAGATCGTCGTCGCTGAAGCGACCATCTGCCTGCCGCTCGGCAAGCTGATCGACCTTTCCGCCGAAAAGGCCCGTCTCGAAAAGGCGATTGCCAAGATGGAAGGCGAGATCTCCCGCATCGACGGCAAGCTGTCCAACCAGAAGTTCGTCGCCAACGCCAATCCCGAAGTGGTCGAGGCCGAGCGCGATCGTCTCGAGGAACTGAAGGGGCAGATCGCAAGCCTGAGGACCGCTCTTTCCAGGGTGAGCGAAGCCGGGTAAGTTTCACGGACCCATTTTGGTAAGTTATTTCAAAGACGCGCCCTCCGCGGGCGCGTCTTTTTTGTTGTGATTCGTCCGGTTCGCGCGTGAAACGGCGCATTTTCAGCACTTCATCCTGTGGATTGCTCTCATGCGAAGCTCCAGCGGGCGAAAACTGCCACTGTTGTCGGATTGATACAGCTTCTGCAATGTTTGGAATGAAAACCCAAAAGCCCACCTGAAATTCGATAGGTCTGGAATAAAATTTTATTAACCAGGTTTTTTGACGTGTCCGTCAATTTCTTTACGTAAGTTAGCCACTGCAATGCCTGGGAGCGCTGCCGTGGGGCGCGTTGCCATATAACGCGAACACTTACTAGAGTGGGGTCACATCAATTGCTGGAGTGGGGGAGACACAATGGCATCTCGTAGGTTTTCCAAGGGCATAACATCGCTCGTTCTTCTTTCGTCGCTTGCATCGCCGTCCTTCGCCGGCGGTCTGGAGCGCGGCGGATACAATATCGACCTTCTCTTCGACAATTCGAGGTTCGCCGTCCAGTCCGGCGCGACCTATGTCATGCCGCAGCGCAAGCTGAAAAACGTCAAGGACACCGATCCCACCGATGGCCTCGGCACGAACGGCATTGGCGGAGGTTCGACCACGGCTGATGATACTGAGGATTACTGGATCCCCTATCTCGGGGTGAAGGTCGGTTTCGGCGACTCCATCGACTGTATGGGCGATTTTTCGACACCCTTCGGCGCACACACCAATCCCGGCGCCGACTGGCTGGGTGTCAACGACAACATCGAAACAAAGATCAGCACCCGCAACTACGGCGCCACCTGCTCCTATCGTTTCGATATGGGCCCCGGCCAGCTTCGCCTGATCGGCGGCGGCTTCTATCAGACGGTCGATGGTTTCAAGACACGCCTCGTCGCGCCGATCACAGGGGCGGCCGCGCTGGTCTATGACGGCACCGGCCGTCTGGATCTTGCCGACCAGGCCATGGGATGGCGGGCGGGCATCGCCTACGAAATCGAGGAATATGCCTTCCGCGCCAGCCTGGTCTACAACAGCAAGGTCAAGTATGACGATCTCACCGGCACGGTCGACCTGACCGAGGTGCCGAAGGCCGCCAATCCTGCCAATCCCTACCTTGGCGTCGTGACGCCGGTCTATGGTTCGGCTGAGGCGCCGGATTCCGTCGAACTCAAGCTGCAGAGCGGCATTGCGCCCGACTGGCTCGCCTTCGGTTCGGTCAAGTGGACGAATTGGAGCGTGTTGCAGTCGATCGCCTTCTGCCCGAAGGCCACCAAAGGCGTCGTCGCTTGCTCCGCCAGCAGCCAGCTCACCTCGCTCGATCTCTTCTATCGCGACGGCTGGACGATCAGCGGTGGCGTCGGCCACAAGTTCAACGAGCAATGGGCTGGCGCCCTCAGCCTGACCTGGGATCGCGGCACGAGCCAGGGCTACGGCGCCCAGACCGACACATGGACGCTCGGCGCAGGTGTCTCCTATACGCCGGTGGAGAATGTCGAGTGGCGTCTGGCCGGCGCGCTCGGCATCATGACCGGCGGAGAATCCGGCACCTACGTGTATAATGGCCGGACCTACGGCAACGACGTCTCCTATTCCTTCGGCGACGATCTGCTGGCGGCCCTTTCCACCAGCGTAAAGGTCAAGTTCTGATCTTGCTGCCCAAGTAGAAGTCTTAGAGCCCGGCAGTTCGCCGGGCTTTTCTTTGGGTGTTGGCAAGACAAATCGACGTTCCAATTTGTGACGATTCAGCAACACATTTTTACGACGTTTGGCGTATGGTGGCGGCAGGGCGAATTTGTCCATTTCCCGCCACAAAGAGGGCGCAGCGCTATTCGCAGGCGAGGAGATGGCAGGCGTACGGTGCGTGTAAATAGTAGCATGGGTCGATTTTTTTCCGGGTACATCAGATCGTACGGCGCGATCGGCGACATTCGTTCGATTGCGGTCGTTTCGCTTTCCGAACAAGGCAGTTCCGGCCGCCAATCCGGCCTCGCGATGAAGTCGTCGATCCGTTCATTGTCGCTGTTTTCGACCCGCTCGGATAAGCAGCCCGGCTTTGCCGAAAATGTCGATACCGGTTTCGTCACATTTACTGTTTACGAATGCGATAAAGGCGGGAAGGCGAATACCGCACCTACCGAAAGAGTGCCACGGAGATTGCAGTCGAGCCATGCCGGGAGCCGGGTGGTTCTGAAGGATGGACTGAGAATATCGCCTTTGAGAAAAGGCCAGTGGGCTGGATGCGACGCGGGTAAAGGAGCCATGGAGCTCGCCGCGGGATCGCTCGCCTCGAAGAAATACATCCGCGGGATGCACGGTGCGAGCGCCGTTGCCGCCTGCCTGAGATGAGCGAAAGAAATCGGTTGAAATGGTGACGTCCGAGTTCAAACTGTTCAAATTCATGCTGATGGGCATGTCGATAGCCGTAGCGCTGGCGCTGTCCGGTCCGTGCCGCGCATTCGACATCAAAGGTGGCGTCAGCAAGGAATCCGGACCCTTCGATCTCTTCAAGTTCGGCTTCAAAGCCTATAAGAACGGCCAGAAGGAAGAAGCGGTCGAAGCCTATAAATACGCCGCCGAAAAGGGCCACACCGGTTCGCGCTGGGCGCTCGCCAACATGTATGCCGATGGTGACGGTGTCACGCAGGACGATTTCGAAGCCTTCAAGATCTACAGCGAGATTGCCCAACAGGGTGTCGAACCCGGCTCGGAAGATACGGGCTTCTTCGTCAACGCGCTGCTCTCGCTCGCCAGCTATTACAAGCATGGCATTGCCGGCAGTCCGGTCAGGATCGACCTCAGCCAGGCGCGCCAGCTTTATTTTCAGGTGGCCTCAACCTTTGGCGTCCCCGAGGCGCAGTTCCAGCTGGCGCAGATGATGCTGGCCGGCGAGGGCGGCAATGCCAGCCCGCAGCAAGCCAAGAAATGGCTGAACCAGGCCCGCAAGAGCGGCCATCCCGGCGCCATGGCGGTCTTCGGCAATATTCTGTTCGATGAAGGCCAGACGGCCCGCGGTCTGGCGCTGATGACGGCAGCGCTCGACCGCTGCAAGCCCAAGGACTGCAGCTGGATGGAAGCGCTGCAGGAGCAGGCCTTCTCGGTTGCGAACGAGGCCGACCGCCGCACGGCGGTATCCCTCTCGCACACCATCGCGAGCGGTTCCGACGACTAAGCGCCGATCGGGCGCTCAGCCCGCGAAATCGAAATAAGCGATGACAGGCACGTGGTCGGACGGCTTTTCCCAGGCCCGCACATGTTTTTCGATCGCAGCCGATGTCATCCGGTCGGCGGCTTCCGGTGACAACAGCAGATGGTCGATACGGATGCCGTTGTTCTTCGGCCAGGCGCCGGCCTGATAATCCCAGAAGGAATAGAACTGCGTCGCATCCGTCGTCGCGCGCACGGCATCCGTCAGCCCGAGATTTTCGAGCTTGCGGAACGCCTCCCGCGTCTGCGGCAGAAACAGTGCATCGTTTTCCCAGACCTTGGGATCGAAGCAGTCGTGCGGTTCCGGGATGACATTGTAATCGCCGGCAAGAACCAGCATGTCTTCATAGGCCAGCCGTTCGGCTGCAAACGTCCGCAGACGCTCCATCCAGGCGAGCTTGTAGGGATATTTCTCCGTTTCGACAGGATTGCCGTTCGGCAGGTAGATGCAGCAGACGCGCAGGATGCGCGTGTCGGACAGCGTGAACGCCGCTTCGAGGAAACGCGCCTGTTCGTCCAGCGGATCGCCGGGCAGGCCGCGGTTCACTTCGAAAGGTGAACTCTTGGAGAGGATCGCGACGCCGTTGAAGCCCTTCTGGCCGTGCGTTTCGACATGATAGCCGAGCGCCTCGATCTCCAGCCGCGGGAAACCTTCATCGACCGTCTTGATCTCCTGCAGGCAGACGATATCCGGATCGGAATCCTTGAGCCATTGCGTGAGATTGTCGATGCGCGCCTTGACGCCGTTGATGTTCCAGGTCGCGATCTTCATGGCTCTGTCCCGTTCCGCATCATGCATGTCGCCCAGAAGTGTGCAGCGGTTCTGGGATTACGACAGGCATAAAAAACAAAGAGCTAAAGCGCACCGCATGAATCAGCGTCGATGCAGCGCGCTTTAGTGCGCTTCTTTTATCGTGGTCTTTCACCGGCGGACAAGACGATAAACCGGCCGGAAGGAATTCTTCGGCCGGTTTGATGGGGAGTCCGTGCGTTTAAACGTTCAGATCGAGAAACTGGTGCCACAGCCGCAGCTTGCCACCGCATTTGGGTTCTTGATCTGGAAGGATTGGCCAAGCAGATTGTCGACGAAGTCGATCTCCGAGCCCGCCATGTAGACGAGCGATAGGCTGTCGATCAGCACCTTGGCATCGTTCTTTTCGACGATGATGTCGTCGTCGTCAGCCCTGTCGGCAAGATCGAACTTGTAGGAAAAGCCCGAACAGCCGCCGCCTTCGACGGAAACGCGCAACGCGCTCTTGCCGGCTTCGGCGCCGACGATCGCAGCGATACGCTTTGCCGCGGCATCTGAAAGGGTTACACTTGTATCCGTCATGTTTCCTCCTGCCGGGGTCAAGATCCGGAGAGAATGGGTTTTGGCACTTGAATGTTCAAATGCCTGATATCAAAGAAACTTACCATAATCTTCGCGAAAAGGCGATGATGCGCCGAAGCGGTTAAGAAAGCGCCTCTTTGCCGTTTCATCGAGCTATAGGTATGAAGAGCGATAAGCGGCGTCAATGGGCAGATGCGGCAACATGCAGGATGACGGTGAAGAATGACGATCGATACGCGTGCTTTGGGTTTCGGCAGCAGTGAAAGGGCGGTCTATGCGGCCGATCCCTGGACGACGCGCGGACGGCTCTATCAGGAGGACGGCAGCCCGACGCGCTCCGATTTCCAGCGCGACCGCGACCGCATCGTTCACACCACTGCCTTCCGCAGGCTGAAGCACAAAACCCAGGTCTTCATTGCCCAGGACGGCGATCACTACCGCACCCGGCTGACTCACACGATCGAGGTGGCGCAGATCGCCCGCGCTCTTGCCCGCGCCCTGAAGCTCGACGAGGATCTGGCCGAGGGCGTGGCGCTCGTGCACGATTTCGGCCACACGCCGTTCGGTCATACCGGCGAGGACGCGTTGCACGAGGTGCTGCTGCCCTATGGCGGCTTCGACCACAATGCCCAATCGCTGCGCATCGTGACCAAGCTGGAGAGGCGTTATGCTGAATTCGACGGCATCAACCTGACATGGGAAAGCCTCGAAGGTCTCGTCAAGCACAATGGCCCGCTTCTGACGCCTGAGGGAGTCGGCACGCGCGGTCCCGTTCCGCAACCGATCCTTGATTATTGCGAGCTGCACGATCTCGAGCTTGCAACCTATGCCAGCCTCGAGGCCCAGGTTGCGGCGATCGCCGATGACATTGCCTATAATACCCACGATATCGACGATGGCCTGCGCTCCGGCTATCTGACTTTCGAGATGCTGGAGGAAATCCCGTTTCTTGCAGGGCTGATGGCCGAGGTGCGGGAGCGATATCCGCATCTGGAGGCCAGCCGCTTCACCCATGAGATCATGCGCCGTCAGATTACCCGCATGGTGGAAGACGTGATCGGCGTCGCGCAACAACGCCTGTCGCTCTTGCGCCCTGAAAGCGCAGCCGATATCCGCGGTGCCGGCCAGATTATCGCCAGCTTTTCCGAGGGAATGGCCGAGACCGACAAGCAGATCAAGGCGATGCTCTTCAAACGCATCTACCGCAATCCGGATATCATGCGCATCCGTGCCGGCGCCGCCCAGATCGTCACCGATCTCTTCGCCGCCTACATGGCCAATCCGAAGGAGATGCAAAGCCATTACTGGGTCGATCATATCGCCGGCCTGTCCGACGCGCCGAAGGCTCGTCATGTCGGCGATTATCTCGCCGGCATGACCGACACCTATGCCATCAGCGCCCACAGGCGGTTGTTTGACCACACTCCGGATTTGCGATAGGCAGCGGTCGCCCACGCCGAGGGCCGATTTGAGCCTTTGGCACAGCCTATGCATGGAAGAGTGCGATGAACCTTTTTACCGACTTCGAAGCCAGGATCAAAACCGCCCTTGAACAGATCGATCTGGTCAGGGAAAAGCGATCCGAGCTCGATTTCGGCCGCATCACCGTCGAGCCGCCGCGTGATGCGAGCCATGGCGATGTGGCGACCAATGCCGCAATGGTGCTGGCAAAACCGCTCGGAACCAACCCGCGCGCGCTGGCCGACGTCATCATCGCCAAGCTGAAAGAGGATGCCGACGTCGCCGACGTCTCGGTCGCGGGTCCCGGCTTCATTAACATCCGTCTCGCCGTCGGCTACTGGCAGCGGCTGCTCGCATCGATGATCGGCGCCGGCACCGATTACGGCCGCTCGACGCTCGGCAAAGGCAAGAAGGTCAACGTCGAATATGTCTCGGCCAATCCGACCGGTCCCATGCATGTCGGCCATTGCCGTGGCGCCGTCGTCGGCGACGCGCTCGCCAACCTGCTCGCTTTTGCCGGTTACGGCGTCGAGAAGGAATATTACATCAACGATGCCGGCTCGCAGATCGACGTGCTCGCCCGTTCCGTCTTCCTGCGCTATCGTGAAGCGCTCGGCGAAAAGATCGGCGAAATCCCCTCGGGTCTCTATCCCGGCGACTATCTCGTGCCTGTCGGTCAGTCGCTTGCCGCCGATTACGGCGTGCGTCTGCACAACATGCCGGAAGACCAATGGATGCCGATCGTCAAGGATCGCACCATCGATGCGATGATGGTGATGATCCGCGACGATCTGGCGTCGCTGAACGTCCATCACGACGTCTTCTTCTCCGAGCGAACCCTGCATGCCAATGGTGCGGCCGCGATCCGCACGGCGATCAACGACCTGACCTTCAAGGGTTACGTCTACAAGGGAACACTACCGCCGCCGAAGGGTCAGCTTCCCGAGGATTGGGAAGATCGCGAACAGACACTGTTCCGCTCGACCGAGGTGGGCGACGATATCGACCGGCCGCTGATCAAGTCGGATGGCTCCTACACCTATTTCGCCGCCGACGTCGCCTACTTCAAGAACAAGTTCGACCGTGGTTTCGACGAGATGATCTACGTGCTTGGCGCCGACCATGGCGGTTACGTCAAGCGCCTGGAAGCGGTTGCACGCGGCGTTTCGGACGGTAAGGCGAAGCTGACGGTGCTGCTCTGCCAGCTCGTCAAGCTCTATCGCAATGGCGAGCCGGTGAAGATGTCGAAACGCTCGGGCGATTTCGTCACGCTTCGGGACGTCGTCGAAGAAGTCGGTCGTGATTCGGTCCGGTTCATGATGCTTTATCGCAAGAATTCCGAACCGCTCGACTTCGATTTCGCTAAAGTGACGGAACAATCGAAAGATAATCCAGTCTTCTACGTGCAATATGCGCATGCTCGCTGCATGTCGGTCTTCCGGCAGGCGAGGGAGGCTTTTGCCGACCTCGATGTTTCGCCCGAGAATCTCGCGCAAACCGTTGCAGGCATTGGCGATCCGGCCGAATTGCAGCTCGTCGCCAAGCTTGCTGAATTCCCGCGTATCGTCGATGCGGCGGCCCAGTCGCAGGAGCCACATCGCGTCGCTTTTTACCTCTACGACCTCGCCAGTTCCTTCCATGCGCACTGGAACAAAGGTAAAGATCAGCCAGAATTACGATTTGTTAATGATAAAAACCGAGAATCAAGTATTGCCAGACTTGGGCTGGTGTACGCCGTCGCGTCGGTTTTGAAGTCGGGACTCGCCATTACAGGCACTGCCGCACCGGACGAAATGCGATAACGTCACCATTTCCCCACAATGCGCTGGCATTTGAGCGTTGGCGTTTGCGAGTGGGAATAGGCATGGCTGATAAACAACTTGCGTATGATACGCGCGGAAAAAACGATCTGTTTGCCGATGATGATCCGTTGGCTGAACTTGCCCGGATCGTCGGCTTCGAGCCGCGTGTTGCGGCGAATACGGTGACTGAGACCGCACGCCGCGAGCCCGCCCTCGATCTCGAAGACGAGCTTGGGCGCGAGTTCGACCGCTACGATTCGCCACGTCCGCTCGCAGAGCTCGACCGGCCCGCCGAGCCGTTCTCTGATGATGTCACTCCTGAAGATTACGTCGAGCCCGTTCTCGACGCTTCTCCCGCCGCCGAACGTGCGGAGGCTCCTGAGCCGGTTTCCGTCGCCCCCGTCGAGGCTGAAGAAGGCGAGGCTGATGAAGAAGTAGCTTTGCCCGCCGCAGGGAATGAGGACGCATCTGCCGCCGACTGGGCGGAGCAGCTTTCCCCCGAGCCCGAGGCATCGTTGCAATCGGCCTTCGGCGGTGCGCGCGACCTGATCGAGGAGCTTGAGCTGTCGATCGGCGCAGCACCCGTTTCTTCGCTGCCGCAGCCCGCCAAGGCGCCGCAATGGTCGGCCGCCAGCATCAGGCTGCCGCTTGCCAATTTCCATGCACCGAAGCGCGAGGAACAGGTTGTTTTGCCGGAGCCTGTGGCCGAAACGGTCGCAGCACCGGTTGCTGAGGCACCGTCCGCCGATCTTCCTGTGGTCGAACCGCAACCTGTCATCGAGCCGCCGGCGACCGTCGCCGCTATCGAGCCTTCCGAGGAATTCGAATCCGCTTCACCGTCGCTTGGCTTCCCCGCCGAGCTCGATCGCCATGATGAGGTGATCGCATCGGAAGAGACCGCCGAGGCCGAAGAATTCGTCGAGATCGAGGAAGAGCTGCAGGATTTCGGGTCCGATGCCGGTTTCGATCTCATCGCCGCCGCCGTCGAAGGCGAGATCCAGGCCGATGCCGCGCTGACCGAGGTGGTGCCTGATGTTCCGCACACCGCCGGCACGTTCGATCTTGACGATCTGCTCGCCGACGTCTCGCGTTATCCGGTGCCGCAACGTGCCAATCCGACGCCCGTCTCGCCGCAGCCCGCATCGATCGAGGCAGCGCCCGTTTCTGCTGCTCCCATGGCCGCCGCACCTGTCGAGCCCAAGGTGATCGCGCCCGCACCGCTCGCCGCAGCACCCGTCC
>NZ_JALBGX010000176.1:0-12422 GCF_023006465.1 Rhizobium sp. PRIMUS64
GCCTTCGAGCTTGAAGCGCTGCCGGGCAAGGGTGTCAGCGGCAAAGTCGGCGGTGAGGCGCTGGATCTGCTGTCGCCGCCTGCCGCCCGCGAGCGCGGGACGCTCAGCGTGGAACAGGATGCACGCATCACGGCGCTGAACGACGAGGGCAAGAGCGTGTCGGTACTGCTCGTCAACGGTGTTGCGGCCGGCCTGATCGCCATGCGTGACGAGCCGCGTGAGGATGCCGAGGCCGGGCTCGCTGCGCTCAAATCAGCAGGCGTCAAGGCGATGATGTTGACGGGCGACAACAAGCGGACGGCAGCAGCCGTTGCCGGCATGCTCGGCATCGACTGGCGCGGCGAGATGATGCCGGAGGATAAGCAGCGGGTCGTCGGTGAATTGAAGCGCCAGGGCTTCATCGTCGCCAAGGTCGGCGACGGCATAAACGATGCTCCGGCGCTGGCCGCTGCCGATATCGGCATCGCCATGGGCGGCGGCACCGATGTGGCGCTGGAGACGGCGGATGCTGCCGTGCTGCACGGACGCGTTGGCGACGTGGCGCGGATGATCGAACTTTCCAAACGCACGATGCGCAACATCCTGCAGAATATCACCATCGCACTCGGGCTGAAGGCGGTGTTTCTGGTGACGACGATCGCAGGGATCACCGGGCTCTGGCCAGCGATTCTTGCCGATACCGGCGCCACCGTGCTGGTGACGATCAATGCACTGCGGTTGCTTCGGATAAAAATATGAATGTCGTTTGAGGAGCCGGCTTCTGCCGGCTCTTTTTATGATGGGTTCTCCACAGCGCTTTTCCGTTAACGCTTCGTTATCCACATCATACACAGCGCGGCGATTCGTTGCCGCCATTGCTGCGCCGCCACAACAACTTGTTGACGTCATGATCGATTCGCGTACCATATCTAGTGTTCGAGGTTCCGTCGATTCGTGAGGATCGGCGGCTAAGACGGGAATTCGGTGCGCTTCGCCATCATGGCGCGGCAATGCCGGGGCTGCCCCCGCAACTGTAAGCGGCGAGCAACTGTCCGATTTCAGGTCACTGGAGCATGATGCTCCGGGAAGGCTGGGCAGGCGCTTTGACCCGTGAGCCAGGAGACCTGCCTCGAACGAAACGTCCACGGGCGGGGTGTCCGGAAGGTCGCGTTGCATGGCTGCGGGGAATCTCCGCATCGCGTTTCGCAGGCCCGAACCTCCGCATGAGCCACTTCGGGGTGAAGTCATGTCAGAATTTCAGTTCAGGCCGCCACCCACTAGAGGTAGAGGGCGGAGTACGCCCAGCGGCTAAACAGCCGCACAGCTCAAAATCATCAGAGAATTTTTCGACGGATATCGACAGATTTCCGATCGATGTCCTGCGCCCAATCGCATCGTCACGAGGAATATCATGACCATTACCGTCTACAGCAAGCCTGCCTGCGTCCAGTGCACTGCCACCTACCGCGCCCTCGACCGTCTGGGCGTCGATTATGACATCGTCGATATCTCGCAGGATGCCGAAGCGCTCGATCGCGTCCGCAGCCTCGGCTACATGCAGGCGCCTGTCGTCATCGCCGGCGAGCAGCATTGGGCGGGCTTCCGTCCCGACATGATCAGCGCGCTCTCCTGACCTGAGGACAAGCGATGGGCCTGATCGTCTATTATTCCAGCCGATCCGAGAACACCCATCGGTTCGTCGCCAAGCTCGGTCTGCGCGCGGCGCGCATTCCGCCAGGTGGCGCAGACGCGTTCCATATCCGCGAACCCTTCGTGCTGATCGTGCCGACCTATAGCGGCGACGGCGGCAAGGGTGCCGTTCCCAAGCAGGTGATCCGTTTCCTCAACGATGCGGAAAACCGAGGACACATCCGCGGCGTGATCGCCGCGGGCAACAGCAATTTCGGCGAGACATACGGGCTCGCCGGCGACGTGGTCTCGCAGAAATGCCAGGTGCCGTACCTTTACCGGTTCGAGCTCATGGGTACCGAAGACGACGTCGCCAAGGTCAAACACGGAATGGAACGATTTTGGACACGGGAACAAACCTGACGCGGGATGCGGGCGCAAAACCGCATCAAACTTTTGCTCAGCCCGCCGGGGAAAGGCCGCCGAAGGCAGCCGAAACCCTCGACTATCACGCGCTGAACGCGATGCTGAACCTCTATGACGATGAGGGGCGGATTCAGCTCGACAAGGATCGTTTGGCGGCCAAGCAATATTTCCTCCAGCATGTGAACCAGAACACGGTGTTCTTCCACAATCTGAGGGAAAAGCTCGATTACCTCGTGACCGAGGGATATTACGAGCAGGAGGTTCTCGACCAGTATTCCTTCAATTTCGTGCGGGATCTGTTCGACCAGGCCTATGCCAAGAAATTCCGTTTCCCGACCTTCCTCGGCGCCTTCAAATATTACACCAGCTATACGCTGAAGACCTTCGACGGCAAGCGCTATCTCGAGCGCTATGAGGACCGCATCTGCATGGTGGCTCTGGCCTTGGCGCGCGGCGACGAAGGCCTTGCGCGCGACATGGTCGACGAGATCATTTCCGGCCGTTTCCAGCCGGCGACGCCGACCTTCCTCAATGCCGGCAAGAAGCAGCGCGGCGAACTGGTTTCCTGCTTCCTGCTGCGCGTCGAGGACAATATGGAATCGATCGGCCGCTCGATCAATTCGGCGCTGCAATTGTCGAAGCGCGGCGGCGGCGTGGCGCTGTCGCTGACGAATATCCGCGAGGCAGGCGCGCCGATCAAGCATATCGAGAACCAGTCCTCGGGCATCATCCCGGTGATGAAGCTGCTCGAAGACAGCTTCTCCTATGCCAACCAGCTCGGGGCGCGGCAGGGCGCGGGTGCGGTCTATCTCAATGCCCATCATCCCGATATCATGCGCTTCCTCGACACCAAGCGCGAAAATGCCGACGAGAAGATCCGCATCAAGACGTTGTCGCTCGGCGTCGTTGTGCCCGATATCACCTTCGAGCTCGCCAAGAACAACGAGGATATGTATCTGTTCTCGCCCTATGACGTGGAACGCGTCTATGGCGTGCCCTTCACCGAGATTTCGGTGACGGAAAAATATCGCGAGATGGTGGCGGATGCCCGCATTTCGAAGAAGAAGATCAAGGCGCGCGAATTCTTCCAGGTGCTTGCCGAAATCCAGTTCGAGAGCGGTTATCCCTACATCATGTTCGAGGACACGGTGAACCGGGCGAACCCGATCGCCGGGCGTATTTCGATGAGCAATCTATGCTCGGAAATCCTGCAGGTGAGCGAGGCGAGCGAATATAATGACGACCTTTCCTACAAGCATCTCGGCAAGGATATTTCCTGCAATCTCGGCTCGCTGAATATCGCGGCGGCAATGGATTCGGCCGATTTCGGCAAGACGATCGAGACCTCGATCCGGGCGCTGACAGCCGTTTCCGACATGAGTCACATTTCCTCGGTTCCCTCGATCGAGAAGGGCAATGACGAGAGCCATGCGATCGGCCTCGGCCAGATGAACATGCACGGTTATCTCGCCCGCGAGCGTATCTTCTACGGCTCCGAGGAAGGCGTCGATTTCACCAATATCTATTTCTATACGGTGACCTATCACGCAATCCGCGCCTCGAACCTTTTGGCGGTCGAACGCGGTACGAGCTTCAAGGGCTTCGAGAATTCGAAATATGCCTCCGGCGACTATTTCGACAAATATACAGAGCAGCTCTGGGAGCCGGCGACGGAGACGGTCAGGGCGCTGTTCGAGACGTCAGGCATTCACATTCCGACGCAGGAAGATTGGGCCACGTTGAAGAAGGCGGTGATGGCCTCCGGCCTCTATAACCAGAACCTGCAGGCGGTTCCGCCGACGGGGTCGATCTCCTATATCAACCACTCGACCTCCTCGATCCATCCGATCGTCTCGAAGATCGAAATCCGCAAGGAAGGTAAGATCGGCCGCGTCTATTATCCGGCGCCGTTCATGACCAACGACAATCTCGACTATTATCAGGATGCCTACGAGATCGGGCCGGAGAAGATCATCGACACCTATGCGGCGGCGACCCAGCATGTCGACCAAGGCCTGTCGCTGACCTTGTTCTTCCGCGACACGGCAACGACGCGCGACATCAACAAGGCGCAGATCCATGCCTGGAAGAAGGGCATCAAGACGATCTACTACATCCGCCTTCGCCAGATGGCGCTGTCCGGCACCGAGGTGCAGGGCTGCGTATCCTGCACCTTATGATTTGATTGCGGCTGACGCTGCAAGAAGCGGGAGGGTTCCGCAGTTCCCTTCGCCATGCAGACGCTGACGCCCGAAAAGGACCACCCGATGAACATGCAAATCAAACCTGCGTCCCGCGTGCGCGCCATCAATTGGAACCGCATCGAGGACGATAAGGATCTCGAAGTCTGGAACCGGCTCACCGGCAATTTCTGGCTGCCGGAAAAGGTGCCGCTTTCGAACGACATTCCGTCCTGGGCGACGCTGACGCCGGTCGAGCAGCAGCTGACCATTCGCGTCTTTACCGGTTTGACGCTGCTCGACACGATCCAGAACGGCGTCGGTTCCATCCGGCTGATGGAGGATGCGGTGACGCAGCATGAGGAGGCGGTACTTTCCAACATCTCCTTCATGGAGGCGGTGCATGCGCGCTCCTATTCCTCGATCTTCTCGACGCTGTGCTCGACGCCTGACGTCGACGATGCCTATCGCTGGTCGGAGGAGAATGAATTCCTGCAGCGGAAATCGGCGCTGATCATGGAGCAGTACGGCTCCGACGATCCGCTGAAGAAGAAGGTCGCGAGTGTCTTCCTCGAAAGCTTCCTGTTCTATTCCGGATTCTACCTGCCGATGTACTGGTCGAGCCGCGCCAAGCTCACCAACACGGCCGACATGATCCGACTGATCATCCGCGACGAGGCGGTGCACGGCTATTATATCGGCTACAAGTTCCAGCGCGGGCTGGAGCGGCTCGGTGAGGAGAGAAGGCAGGAGATCAAGGATTTCGCCTTCGAGTTGCTGCTCGAGCTCTATGACAACGAGGCTAGATATACCGAAGCGCTCTATGACGGCGTCGGGCTGACCGAGGACGTCAAGAAATTCCTGCACTACAATGCCAACAAGGCGCTGATGAATCTGGGCTATGAGGCGCTGTTCCCGGGTGAGGCGTGCAAGGTCAATCCGGCAATCCTGTCAGCGCTTTCGCCGAATGCCGACGAGAACCACGACTTCTTCTCCGGCTCCGGTTCCTCCTATGTGATCGGCAAGGCTGTCGCGACCGAGGACGAGGACTGGGATTTCTGAGGCTTGATCGCAGTCTCCCTCTTATCATTTGCTCTCTCATCGCCCACATTCAGCGGAAACTAAATTTGGTCCTCGCCTGTGACGTGGCGTAGCGGGAGTTTTTGATGTCGTCTTTTTTGAGCAAGGCCGGGACTGCCGTCGAGGCGGGCGAAGGCGTCTGGCCGGTCCGCAGAAGACGGATTCTCGACTGGCTGGTGAACGAGACGCGCGGCGAGCGGTTCATCGACAATATCCTGGTGGAGATGTGCGAGAAGCTTTTGGCATCAGGAGTGCCGGTGGCGCGGGCGACATTGCATTTCAGGATGAACCATCCGCAATGGATTGGCGCCCGCATCCTCTGGAAGGAAGGCCTGGCCGAGGCGAAGATCAACACATTTGCCTATGGTATCGAAAATACGCCGGAGTTCCTGAAGAGTCCCGTCAACGCGATCCATCAGGGGGCGGAGGAGGTGCGCAAACAGCTGGAAGATACAGCCGACGACGAGGATTCATTCTATCAGGAACTGCGCGACGACGGTCTCACGGAGTATATCGCCTGGCCAGTCGAGCACACTTTCGGCAAACGGCACGTCGCGACATTTTCCACCAGCCGGCCGGGCGGTTTTACGAACGAGCATGTCGATTTCCTGCGCGATCTGCTGCCGGCACTGACCCTCGTCAGCGAAATCCGGTTGAAGAACATCATGGCGCGCACGCTGCTGCAGACCTATGTCGGACCGCATGCGAGCGAACAGATCCTGTCGGGCGTCACGACGCGCGGCAGCGGCGCGACCGTCGGTGCGGCAATCATGATCTGCGACCTGCGCGACTTTACTGAGATTTCCGATCTCTGGCCGCGTGACGATGTCATCCATCTGCTCAACGATTACTTCGACGCCATGTCGGATCCGATCGAACGGTATGGCGGAGAAATCCTGAAGTTCATGGGCGATGGATTGCTGGCGATCTTCCCGCTGAGCAAGGACACGGCCTGTCACGATCTGCTGCAGGCGATCCGCGAAGGGCAGGCGCTGATGGCGCAATTGAACCAGCAGTATGCGGGCAACGGACGCGAACCGCTGCGCTACGGCGTCGGCGTGCATGTCGGCGACGTCATGTACGGCAATATCGGCTCGCGCCGGCGGCTGGATTTCACCGTCATCGGCCCGGCGGTCAATGTCGCCTCGCGGCTTGAAACCTTGACTAAGGAGGTCAAGCGTCCGGTACTCTTGTCGCGGGCCTTTGTCGAAATGGCGGACTGCGCGAAAGACATGGACAGCCTCGGCACCTTCCCGCTGCGCGGGCTCGGCGAGCCGGTCGATGTCTTCGCCTTTCCGGAGCGCTAGAAACTTATACTCCTCGCTTGTTACCCCAGAGCAGCACATGCAGTTGGGGTAGTACGCGTACCGCAAACCATTGGTCGGCCGTCACCCTTTCGACAAGCCAGTGCATCCGATCCATCACGCCGTCGATATCAATGCGTGCGTCCTCGTCATCGGGCGGCGGCGGCGTATGATTGCCGGGCTGAAGGAACAAGGGAATTTGGGGATAGCGCCGACCCGCGCGCTGGGCGAATTCGTAGTCGGCATCGTCGAAGACGACAATCTTCAATGCGACCTCCGGTCCGCCGGCGGCCAATTGAAGGCAGTGATCCACCTGGTCCCAGTCCGTCAGCATTCCGCTTGATGGCGGTTTGGGGCTGATGACCAGGATATCGAGATCGCGAAACCAAGCCTGGGCCACACTTCCCTGTGTTTCCAGTGCAAAGCGGTATCCTTGGGAATGGCCGAGTTCGATCAATGGCCTTAAGGGCTGTATCGCCGGATTGCCTCCGGAGAGAGAAACCGTCAGGGGCTTGCCCCCCGAGAGTTCCGTGACCTTATGCCAGACCGCCTCAGTGGACATGGGAATCCATTGATCCCGGAACGCGCTGTCGACCGCGTGAAGACTGTCGCACCAGGAACACCTGAAGTCACAGCCGCCTGTCCTCACGAACACCGTCGGCAGCCCGATCAAGGCACCTTCACCCTGTATGGTCGGGCCAAAGATTTCGCTGACGCGAATGCTCCCCACGCTCACGGCCTGTACTCCGCCCAGGTTTTGGGGGTCTCGCTGACGCGAACGGATGAGGTCTCTGGAAAGCGCTGCTTGCACCAGTCGTAAAAGTGCCTTGCCAGAAATTCCGAGGTGACTTTCGAATGGCCGAAGACGTCGTTCAGGTGACGATGATCGAATGTTTCGTCGATATAGCGCTTGAGTGGCGAGAGGTCGTGATAATCACGAACGAAGCCATCATCATTCAGGCTTTCCGCAGCCAGTTCGACGATGACGATGTAGTTGTGACCGTGAAGCCGAGCGCATTGATGGTCGGCAGGCAGGTGATCCAATTGATGGGAGGCGGAGAGATGAAACTCCTTGGTGATGCGGTACATCAACGCACCTCCGTGACCGAGTATCGCGACACGGCCGCTTTCCAGAAATCGCGGTCTTCGTACTCCGTGGGATCGGGAACACCGGCAAGATGGAAAGCTTCACGGCGTTCCACGCAGGTTCCGCAGCGTCCACAGTGAAGCTCGCCGCCTTTGTAGCAGGACCAGGTCTCCGAAAACGGCGTGCCGTGTTTCGCGCCGTCAACAACGATCGCCGCTTTGGAAACATCGACATAGGGGGCAAGCAGTTTCACGCTGGCATAACCTTCCAGCGCTTCATTCTGCATGCGCTGGAAAGCATCGATGAAGCCCGGTCGGCAGTCCGGGTAGATGAAGTGGTCGCCGCCATGCACGGCGACGGCAACGGCATCTGCCTTTTGCGCCGCAGCCAGACCGAACGCAATTGCCAGCATGATGGCATTGCGGTTCGGCACGACGGTGGCTTTCATGGTCTCCTCGGCGTAGTGGCCATCAGGAACCTCGACATTGTCCGTCAGGGCCGATCCGCTGAGATGACCGCCGATGCTGGCGATGTCGATAATATGATGGGGAACGGAGAGCCGTGAGGCACAGCTGGCGGCGAAGTCGAGTTCCTTGCGATGCCGTTGGCCGTAGTCGAATGAGACCAGGCCGATAAGTTGCTTTTCCGTCGCGACCTTGTGGGCAAGCGAAACGGAGTCCAGTCCGCCTGAGCAGACGACGATGGTTTTCATATTTTGGATCCCTTGTTTTGACCGGGTGGGCTGCGACCGGATTACGCGGTGCTTCTAGGACAAATCACGCGTCATGGAAACAGTTTTGAAGCGTGAGCGTCATTTCGGAATGAGATGTCGTTGATTTCACTGGGGTTTTCATGGCTTTTGGGTCTGATGCCAACGCTCCCCACAGCCGGGTAGCCTAACCGATCGGAAAGTTGATCTGCGGCGGCAGAAGAAGCTGCAGATCCTGGGCGTCCGGATTGTTGATGCGCTGCAGCAGCATGCGTCCCAGATCCTCGCCGGCCGCCGTCAGGTCCTCGTGGATCGTGTCGACCTTCGGCTGCAACTGGCTGAGAAGGCGGGACGTCTCCTTGGCGACGATATCGTAATCGACGGCGAGTATGCGGCCGGCATCGCTCATGCCGCTGATGACGGCAAGCGCCGAAACTTCGCCGGGGCAAATGAAGCCATCCGGAGCATCCGGGGCAGCAGCGCGACTGCTGATGAAGTCGCGCAGCACGCCTGCTGGCGTATCGAGATCGACTGCCTCGGGGATCTCATAGGCGATGCCCGCCTCCCGCACCGCCGTCATGAAGCCATGCAGGATATGCTGGCAGAAGGTCAGCCGTTTCGGCGGCAGGATCACCGCCACCTTTTTGCGGCCCTTGGTGATCAACCGGCGCGTCGCCTCATAGGCAAAGGTGAAATTGTCGTAGTCGACATAGGGGTGAGGCGTCGAATATTCGGTGCGGCCATGACAGATGAAGGGAAAGCCGGTCTCGAGCAGCAGGCGGACGCGGGCATCGAGCGGTTCGGTGCGCGTGAAGATCAGCCCGTCGGCGAGGTGATTGCGGATGATATATTCGGCGGCCTCGATATCGGTCGTCGACAGGAAGTTCGGGGCGACGACAAGATGGTAGGAGGTCTCTTTCAGCGCCTTGGCGATGCCGTACATGATCGAGGTGCTGAAGCCGACCACTTCCTCGTGCGAATCGAGCAGGATAGCGATGACATTGGTGCGGCCGGTCTTCAGGCGCTGCGCGGCCCGGTCAGGGAGATAGCCGATCTCGCGGGCGATGCGGTGCACGCGTTGACGGGTC
The DNA here is from genome assembly GCF_023006465.1 of Rhizobium sp. PRIMUS64. Lineage (NCBI taxonomy): Bacteria > Pseudomonadati > Pseudomonadota > Alphaproteobacteria > Hyphomicrobiales > Rhizobiaceae > Rhizobium > Rhizobium sp. PRIMUS64. Next base: position 9,483 of record NZ_JALBGX010000176.1, read on the forward strand.
TCGAGCGAAATCTGCGGCGCATCGGAAAGCGCCCGTGACACCGTCGTCACGGCAAGGCCGGCGATCGTGGCGATCGTTCGCAAGGTCGGCTTGCCGCGCTTATGCGTGATATCGAGATTTTCGCCGCGCTGCGGTCGGGACGGTTCGGTCACCCTTGGCTTTCCATGCTGGAATTGCCGATACCATAACACGATGAATCCGGCGTGCAATCGACGAATGAAAACGTTTTAAATTTTAACGTTCTGTTAGTCACGGATTAAATATGAATTATATTCAGTAACTTACGGAAATAACCATATTTTTCTCGAGAGTCGAGAAAGGGCTTGACGACAGGAGGCTTATAACGTTTTAAATTGTCAACCGCGCGGAGGAGTGCGGCCGTATGCTGACTGCTGCAATGGCGGGAAGCATCGGGCGGCAGGGAGGGTCCCGCCGCCGATTTGCAAATGGGAGGAAATTCATGCGCAAGTTTTTGAGCTCGGCAGCTATTGCTGTCGTGATGATGGCTGGCCTCAGTGCTGCCCATGCCGCCGACGTGAAGGAAGTGCAGATGCTGCATTGGTGGACGTCTGGTGGCGAGGCAGCGGCGCTGAACGTATTGAAGCAGGATCTTTCGAAGGAAGGTTTTGCCTGGAAGGACGTTCCGGTTGCCGGCGGTGGCGGCGATGCGGCGATGACGGCGCTGAAGGCGATGGTCGCGGCCGGCACCTATCCGACGGCCTCGCAGATGCTCGGTTATACCGTGCTCGATTATGCCCAGGCCGGCGTCATGGGTGATCTGACCGAGACGGCGAAGAAGGAAGGCTGGGACAAGTCGGTTCCGGCAGCGCTGCAGAAGTTCTCGGTCTATGACGGCAAGTGGGTTGCTGCTCCCGTCAACGTCCACTCGGTCAATTGGCTGTGGATCAACAAGGCTGTGATGGACAAGATCGGCGGCACCCAGCCGAAGACCTTCGACGAGTTGATCGCACTGCTCGACAAGGCCAAGGCCGCCGGCGTCATCCCGCTCGCCCTTGGCGGCCAGAACTGGCAGGAAGCGACGATGTTCGATTCCATCGTGCTGTCGACCGGCGGTCCGGAGTTCTACAAGAAGGCCTTCAACGACCTCGACGAGGAATCGCTGAAGTCCGACACGATGAAGAAGTCCTTCGACAATCTGGCGACGATCATCAAATATGTCGACCCGAACTTCTCGGGCCGCGACTGGAACCTGGCGACCGCCATGGTCATCAAGGGTGACGCGCTGGTGCAGGTGATGGGTGACTGGGCCAAGGGCGAATTCGTCGCCGCCAAGAAGACGCCGGATACCGACTTCCTCTGCTACCGCTTCCCCGGCACCGACGGCAGCGTGGTCTACAACTCCGACATGTTCGGCATGTTCAACGTCCCCGACGACCGCAAGGCTGCCCAGGTGGCGCTGGCAACGGCAACGCTGTCGAAGAGCTTCCAGTCGGCCTTCAACGTCGTCAAGGGTTCGGTGCCGGCCCGTACCGACGTTCCCGACACCGACTTCGACGCCTGCGGCAAGAAGGGCATCGCCGACCTGAAGGCAGCCAACGAAGGCGGCACGCTGTTCGGCTCGCTGGCGCAAGGCTACGGCGCTCCTCCGGCCATCGCCAATGCCTATAAGGATGTCGTCTCGAAGTTCGTCCACGGCCAGATCAAGACCTCCGACGAAGCCGTCAAGCAGCTCGTCCAGGCAATCGACGACGCCCGCTGAGGCCACTGTCGACTAAAAATGCTTCCCCGCCTGCTTGCGGGGAGGCTTCAGGCTCCGCGCCGATCATGCAGGGACGATCATGCGGGGCCGATTTTGGGGAGGAGATGACATTCCATGAGCACCGTTGCGACCACCGATCCGGTTTTGACACCGAGGCAATCGACGGCGATCTCGTTGAGAGGCCGGCTGCAGGATGCGCTGCCGAAGATCGTGCTGGCGCCGAGCTTCGTCATCACCATCATCTTCGTCTACGGCTTCATCGTCTGGACGGCCTATCTGTCGTTCACCAATTCCAAGACCTTTCCCTCCTATGCGCTGACCGGCGCGCGCGCCTATCAGCGGCTGTGGCGCTGGACCTTCGAGAGCGATCCGCCATCTTCCTGGTACACCTCGATCACCAACATGGCGATCTTCGGCTTCCTCTATGTCGGCATCTGCCTGGCGCTCGGCCTGTTCCTCGCCATCCTGCTCGACCAGAAGATCCGCGGCGAGGGGCTGCTCCGGCCGATCTTCCTCTATCCGATGGCGCTGTCCTTCATTGTCACAGGCGTTGCCTGGAAATGGTTCCTCGATCCCGGCCTCGGGCTGGAACAGACGCTGCACCATTTTGGCTGGACGAGCTTCCACTTCGACTGGATCAAGAACAAGGACTTCGTCATCTACACCGTCGTCATCGCCGGCGTCTGGCAGGCGTCGGGCTTCGTCATGGCGATGTTCCTGGCCGGCTTGCGCGGCATCGACGGCGAGATCATGAAGGCCGCCCAGATCGATGGCGCTTCCGCCTTCCAGCTCTATCGGCGCATCGTCATCCCGCTGCTGCGGCCGATCTTCCTGTCGGCCTTTATCGTGCTCGCCCATATGGCGATCAAGTCCTACGACCTGGTGGTGGCGCTGACCTCCGGCGGCCCCGGCGGCTCGGCCTGGCTGCCGTCGAACTTCATGTATGAATACACCTTCAAGCGCAACGAGATGGCCGTCGGTTCGGCCAGCGCCATCATCATGCTGATGACGATCTCGGCAATCATCGTTCCCTATCTTTATTCCGAACTGAAGGAGAAGGCGCGATGAGCAGCGTGACCTCTCCGATAGCAACCTCGCAGAGCGGCAACAACAACACCCGCTGGATCGGCCGCACCGTCATCTACGGCCTGCTGCTGGTCTTTGCCGTCCTCTATCTGATGCCGCTCTTCGTCATGCTGACCACCTCGTTCAAGACCATG
>NZ_JALBGX010000177.1:0-12282 GCF_023006465.1 Rhizobium sp. PRIMUS64
CCCGCATCAGGGCGCGCACCGACTGGCGGCGCTGATCCATCTGGCGGTTCATGCAGCCCTGCAGGCGGGCGGCAAGAGCGGCGGCCTGCGCCTCGAGCTCGGCCTTGACGGGCACCGCCATTTCGGCAGCCCCTGTCGGCGTCGGAGCACGGACATCGGCGGCATAGTCGATCAGCGTCCAGTCGGTCTCATGGCCGACGGCCGAGATCAGCGGTATTTCGCTTTCGGCCGCCGCGCGCACGACGATTTCGTCGTTGAAGCTCCAGAGATCTTCCAGACTGCCGCCGCCGCGCGCGACGATCAGCACATCCGGGCGCGGAATGGCGCCGGCCGGCTCCAGCGCGTTGAAGCCGCGGATGGCGTTCGCCACCTCTTCGCCGGATCCCTCGCCCTGAACCTTCACCGGCCAGACAAGGACGTGCACGGGAAAACGATCGGAGATGCGGTGAAGGATATCGCGGATCACGGCGCCGGTCGGCGAGGTAACGACGCCGATTACGCTGGGCATGAAGGGCAGCCGCTTCTTGCGGGCGGCATCGAACAGGCCCTCGGCACCAAGCTTGCGTTTGCGCTCCTCGATCAGCGCCATCAGCGCGCCGGCGCCGGCCGGTTCCAGCGTCTCGATGACGATCTGATATTTCGAGGAGCCCGGAAAGGTGGTGACCTTGCCGGTGGCGATGACTTCCATGCCTTCTTCCGGGCGGAACTTCAGCCGCGAGAAGGTGCCCTTCCAGATGACGGCGTCGATGCGGGCGCGGTCGTCCTTCAGCGCGAAATAGGCATGGCCCGAGGAGTGCGGCCCACGATAGCCGGAGATCTCGCCGCGCACGCGAACCTGGTCAAAGGCGGTTTCGACGGTGCGCTTGATCGAGCCGGAAAGCTCCGAAACCGAATATTCGGCAAGGTTGGTCGGCGAATCGCTGTCGAAGACGTTGCTCATCCCTCCTTTCTATGTCCATCAGCGGTAAACGGGAAGGTCGGCATTGGGGGCGGGGCTTGGTTTTCCCGGCCGTTGAAATCGTTGGCGGGAGGGTTCGTCGCCGTTGCGTCGAGCGCGCTCGTCTCAACGCATCCTGCACATGCACTCGTTGCAGCCAGGTGGACAAACAACAAAATCGAGTAAATCTGTTTTGTTGCGGAACGTATAGTTAGACAATGCGTTTCACATGAAAGGGATTGCTAACCACCGCAATACAAAGGCTTTTCGGCAAAGCCTGCCGGTAAATCTTTGTTAGTTGGCGCTTCCTATGCTTCCCCTCGTTATCTCTGGGAAGGTGCTGAAATGATTATTCTCACAGCAGCAGCATTGGGCATCAGCGCCGGGCAAATGCGCTCGGCTGGCGTGATCGCGTTGGTCGCCGCGTTGATCGGAATGACATTCGCGCTGGCGGCGATAACCTCGCCCGGCCCAGTGTCCATTCTGGCATTCGTCTATGCCGTGCTCGGCTATAATGGCGGCCTCATGCTCTTCGTGCTCGGGCTCTTTGCCAAACAGCGCCTCCGTCGCGCCACGCGTGTCTCACACTGAAAGCGCGTCGCGATCTTTCAGATCGCTCCTCGCGCTTTAGGCCCTTATCTCAAACGCATGTCGTTATCGCAAAACCGCCGCACAGTTTTGCGCGACATGCTTTATTCCATCCTTGAAACTTGCCGGCGTCAATTCATCGCCGGCCGATAGCGAAAGAATTGCACGCCCATGTCGGCCGCCTTCGGAAGCGGTTCCAGATAGGGCGGGATATTCCCCTTGCCGAGCTGCGCATAGAGCCCATCCGGCTTCAGCTTGGCGATCTCGCGCGTCTGCAGGTCGCCGGGGCAGAAGGCAAGCGCCGTCACGCCAGTCCCCTTGAGGAAGGCTTCCGCCTCCTGAGGCTCCGCCATGCCGATATGCAGTTCCGTCAGCATGCCGCCCTGATTGCGATGATAGGGCGCGGAGAGAACCCGGTTCTTGGTGAAGCGGAGGATCGGCACGCCCATTTCCGACGGCGCGGAGATCAGTCCGGCCTGTAGCCCGGCGAGCGGCGCCAGCGCCGCTTGCGATGTGCAGGAAATCTCCTTTGCCGGCTTCGCGGCCTTCTTCTGGGCAGCATTTTCCATCTGCAGCGAGATAAACCCGCCTCCGACAGCCCAGGCGGCCGGAGCACTGGCGAGCACTGTCACGATATAGATGAAGGCGGCGGCGACATTCTCGCTGTCCCCGTTGGAGATGCGCTTGATATCGATGATCAGCAAGGCAAGCGGCAGGATCGAGATCAGGTTCGAGAACGTGGAACCGCGCACCTGGACCAGTGCGATTGCCCAGCTCGTCATCAGCAGGAAGAGCAGGATCAGGTGGATCTGCACGCGGTCACGTTGAGCGACGCGGAAGATGCAGACGGCGATACCGAACAGGCCGGCCGCATAGAAACCACCGATCGAGAAGGGATCGGTGCGCCCGAGAACGAAAAACGACTGCGCTTCCGATACATTCCTCAGCCAGAGCTCGACCAGCATCGGATCGAGACTGGCCAGCGGATCGCTCAGGCATTGCGGTGCGATCACGATCGCCGAACCGAAAACACCGGCGCCAACGACGGCGAGCGCGGCAAAGCGCAGGGGCCGGCGCAGGTGGCTGGCAAAGACCGCCGAAAACAACAGCAACCCGCCGCCGATCGCCGCCAGGCTGTAATAGCCGAGCGAGAGATTGTCGCACGTGACCATCGAATAAAGCCGGGGCGGCACTGTTGCGAAGAAGAGGATGCTGATCGCAATCGCCAGCGCCAGCCCGAAGGCCCTCGCGGCGGCAGCGAAATCTTCGCCCTCCCATGCCCAGAGCAGGGCAATGGTCAGGCAGACCGCGGCGACGAAAGGTGTCGTCTCGGCGCCGATGGCGATGGCAACCGCTGCAGCGATGCCGGCGACCGCATAACTCCAGGCGCGACGCTCGGGATCCAGCAGCATCGCGATCATCGTCGCGACCAAAGCCAGCTGCGCATTGTGATGATCGATGGCGCCCGGCGCGAAACGGTTTCCGGTGTAGATCGCAAGACCGGTCAAGCCGAGACTGATGTGCATGGCGGCAACGCCGCCGATGCGCCGACCGGCAACCGCCATGGCGAGCATGGCGGGCAGGATGAGCGATACCGGCCAGACGCCGAGCGCCAGCGCCTCGGCCGTCTCATGGGGTACAAACAGGCCGAAGAACCAGATCAGCGAGGCGATCGGCAGGTCGATCAGCCGCGACCAGTGCATCAGCGTGCCGCCGTCGAGGCCGAGACGGTATTGCATTAGATCGAACCAGGCCTGCCCGGCCAGAAAATCTCGAACTTCGACGAGACGCATTCCGTCGTCATTGTCGGGGCCGACGTAATCGGTGGCACCGGAAAGCTTGGTGATGAGGATGGCGGCGGCAAGGATGACGCTATAGGCGATGACGGTTGGCCAGAGACGCGTCAGCAGGCCGCGTACCCCGCCCCTGGGGGCGCCGGTCACGGAGGATGCATGGGCGATCGACTGCACAGCGTTCATTGTGGTTAGCGGTTCGTTTCCAGATAGCGAAGCTTAGCCGCCGCCGATCAAGAAAGTGTAAAGCCGTTTGTGGCAGCTGCCGATTTTGCCTGCGTCATAGGGTCTTATTAACGGCGCGTGATTTAGGCTGGGCGCGGCTTTAAGTGTAACGAGTAGAGTCATGGCCCGATCGCGTACCGACAATCTGAATATTGCCGTCCTGCTTCCCTGCTATAATGAAGCGGCGACGATCGGCCCTGTCGTCCAGGGCTTCCGGGCGACGCTGCCCGATGCTGCGATCCATGTCTACGACAACAATTCCACCGACGGCACCGCTCTGCAGGCAATGCTTGCCGGCGCGCATGTCGTGCGCGAGCGGCGCCAGGGCAAGGGCCATGTCGTGCGCCGCATGTTCGCCGATATCGACGCCGACATCTACATCATCGCCGACGGTGACGGCACCTATGCCCCGGAGGATGCCGAAGAGCTGGTGCGCACGCTGCTGACGGAGCGCGCCGACATGGTGGTCGGCACTCGCCGCGGCGTGCATGACGATGCCGGCCGTCAGGGTCATGCGATTGGAAACCGGCTTTTCAACCTGCTCTACCGGATGATCTTCGGCCCTGACTTCACCGATATCTTCTCCGGCTACCGCGCGTTTTCGCGCCGCTTCGTCAAGAGTTTCCCGGCTGTATCAGGCGGCTTCGAGATCGAAACCGAGATGTCCGTGCATGCCTCCCGGCTGAAGCTGCCGGTCAGCGAGCTGGAGCTCGACTACGGTCGCCGGCCGGAAGGCTCGCATTCCAAGCTTTCGACATTCCGCGACGGCGGCAAGATCCTCTGGATGTTCGCGATGCTGATGAAGGAAACCCGGCCCTTCGCCTTTTTCAGCGCAATCAGCGCCACCTTCATGCTGGCGAGCCTCGGCTTCATGGCGCCGGTGCTGGCGGAATATTTCGAGACGGGTCTCGTCAGCCGCATGCCGACCTGGGTGCTGTCGACGGCGCTGATGATGATATCCTTCATGCTGTTTACCGCCGGCGTCATCCTGGATTCCGTTGCGCGTGCCCGCGCCGAACAGCTTCGTATCCATTATATGGGCCTGGAGAGGCTGAGCGCGCTGAAGGCGCCGCTCAGCGACGCAGGGCCGGTATCGCGCGCCCGTCCCGGCAAGGCGGACGCGGCATGAAAAAGCTCATCCGCTTCACTATTGCCGGCGGCATCGGCTTCCTCGTCGATGCCGGCATCCTGTCGGCGCTGCTCCATCTGACGCCGCTCGGGCCGTTTCTGGCGCGGCTCGCCGCGATCGCCTTCGCCATGGCGGCGACCTGGGCTTTCAACCGGCGCTTCACCTTCGATCGCACCGGCCGTTCGCTTGCCGCCGAAGGTTTCCGCTACGGCTCGGTCGGGGTGACGGCAGCGCTGGTCAATTACGGACTCTATTGCGCGCTTCTGCTGTCGCAGCCGGCACTTCAGCCGCTTGCGGCCATGGTGGTCGCCAACCTCGCCTCGATGGTCTTCAGCTTTTTCGGCTATTCGCGCTTCGTCTTCCGCGCCGAGTGATTAGAGCGCCGCGCGTCCAAAAGGACGCGCAAAGGACGCTCTAACACTTTAAATTGGCCCATAATCCTTTCCGAAAATCGATCCCGATTTTCGGGGTTATGCGCTAGACTGCCTCCCAGCCGTCCTTCTCGCTGGCGCGATAGATCGCGTCGATCACCTTCTGGTTCAGCTTCGAATTTTCGAGCGTGACGATCTCTTCCTTGCCGTTCGTCACCGCCCGGGCGAAGGCCTCGACCTGCCGCTTGTACTGGCGGCTGTCCTGGAAGCGGAAGATGCGCGATTCCCTGTGGCTGCGGTCGGCAAGCTCGATCTCTTCCAGGCCCCAGCGATTGGCGTTGAACGGCGACTTGACCTCGATGTAACCTTCGGTGCCGTGAAAGACCATGACCTGACGGTTGGCCATCTGCGTCGAGATATAGAAGCTCAGCTCGAAATCGCCGAAATCGGCCTTGACGCTCGAATAGATATCCGTGCCGAAATCCGCATCGCGCTCGGTGATCGCCTGGATCCAGAGCGGCTCCTTGCCAGTGGAAAAGCGCGTGCTCATGACGGGATAGACGCCGATATCGGGAAGGCCGCCACCGCCGAGCTCGGGAACGTTGCGCATATTGGCGGGGTCGCGGTTGAAATAGGTGAAGGCGCCCTGCACATGCCGGAGCGACCCGATCGCGCCCTCATCGATCAACGAGCGCACCTTCTGCCAGACCGGCGAATAGTTGATCATATAGGCTTCGGTGACCACCACCCGGTTGCGGTCGCGAGCGGCGATCACGTCGTCGATATCGCCTGATTTCAGCGCCAGCGGCTTTTCGCAAAGCACGTGCTTGCCGGCATCGGCTGATTTGATCGACCATTCGATATGCTGCGAGGTCGGCAGCGGGATGTAGACGGCGTCGATGACGTCGGAGGCCAGCATCTCCTCGTAGGAGCCGAAGGCATGCGGCACGGAGAAGCGATCGGCCATCTCCCTTGCGCGCGTCAGATCACGGCTGGCAATCGCCGTGACGACGCAATTTTCCGCATCCTGGATCGCCGGAACGACATTGTCGCGGCCTATCTTCGCCGTTGAAATGATACCGAAGCGCAGCATGATCCAAGCCTCCCAAACTGATTTCCGCGAACCATATTCAGGCCTTGGCTGCGGCGCAATGGCGCGACCTGAAATCACGGAAGTTTGCCTTCCCGGATGCCCGGAATGCGCTAGGTTCTGTCAGGGCGGCGTTCTGCCGTATTCGCGATTTCAATTCCTTCACACTTCTGGAGAGCGTTATGGAAATGCGCCGGCTTGGAAAAACAGGTCTTTCGGTCGCGCCGATCGTCATCGGCGGCAATGTCTTCGGCTGGACGGCCGACGAGAAAACATCCTTCGCCATTCTCGACGCCTTCTTCGATGCGGGCCTGAACACGATCGATACGGCCGATGTCTATTCCGCCTGGGTTCCGGGCAACAAGGGTGGCGATTCCGAGGAGATCATCGGGCGCTGGCTAAGCCAAGCCAAGGTTTCCCGCGACAAGGCTGTCATCGTCACCAAGGTCGGTTCCGACATGGGACAGGGAAAGACGCTGAAGGAGACCTATATCCTCAAGGCGGTCGAGGATTCGCTGCGCCGGCTGCAGACCGACTATATCGACCTCTATCTCTCGCACTGGCCAGATGCCGATACGCCGCACGAGGAAACGCTCGGCGCCTTTGCCAAGCTGAAGCAGCAGGGCAAGATCCGCGCCATCGGCTGCTCGAACTATGATGCGAAACTGCTTCAGGCCTCGTTTGACGCTGCCGAGAAGGCCGGCCTGCCGCGTTACGATGTGCTGCAGCCGGAATATAATCTCTATGAGCGCGCCAGCTTCGAGGGGCCGCTTGGCGATCTCTGCGTCAAGGAAGACATCGGGGTCATCACCTATTTCAGCCTCGCCGCCGGCTTCCTCACCGGCAAATACCACAGCAAGGCCGATACGGAAGGCCGCGCGCGCGAGGGCCGGGTTTCGAAATATTTCGATGACAAAGGCCTGCGCATCCTGGCCGCGCTCGACAAGATTTCTGCCGAAACCGGCGCCAAGCCCGCGGAAATTTCGCTCGCCTGGCTACTGCGCAAGAAGGGCGTGACGGCGCCGATCGCCAGCGCGACCAGCCTTTCGCAGCTTGAAAGCCTGGCGAAATCGGCGACACTTGCGCTTTCCGATGACGCGATGGCGCTGCTCGACCAAGCCGGCGCCTGAAAGAAAGAGACGCCATGACCGTGAAGATACGCGAGGCCCGCCCCGAGGACGAAGCCCGCTGGCGCGAACTTTGGGCGGCCTACCTTGCCTTTTACGAAGTCGCGGTCGATGCCGATATCACCGATCAGACATGGCGTCGGGTCTTTGATCCGGCGTCGGCAATCGCGATGCGTGTCGCCGAGGTCGACGGCAGGATGATGGGCTTTGCGCTCTATCTCACGCATGAGGGCACGTGGATCCGCGGCAGGGACTGCTATCTCGAAGACCTGTTCGTCGATGCCGAGGCGCGCGGCAAAGGCCTCGGCCGGGCGCTGATGGACGATCTCGTTTCGACCTGCAAAGCCAAGGGCTGGTCACGGCTCTACTGGCATACGAGCGAGCAGAACAAGACGGCGCGGGCGCTTTACGACAGCTATGTCGAAAGCGACGGTCACATCCGATATCGCATCAGCTTCACTGCATAATTCCTTAAATCGGAACCGATTTAGGGATAAAATTATCCAGCAATTCAAAGTGTTACAGCGTCCTTTGCTCTCGAAAAGACGCGCGGCGCTGCAAGCGATGGAAAACCCGCATACCATTTTGAATGATTGCCTTCCCAATTGGCCATGCCGGGTTTGGTGAGGATGCCGCGCGGACTGATATAACTCTGGATCACCCGTTTCGGCCGTTCGTGCCACTGGATATTGAATGCCCATAGCTTCGGGAAGAAACAGAGCGAGGCATAAGGCAGGTGGTCGTGAATCCACCAGGCGAGCCGCTGCCAGTCGCTTTCATCGTGGTAATGGTCGATCATCCATGGCACGGCAATGCAGACGGCTGCGCCCATGCAGCCGTCGAAGTCCCTCATATCCCAGATGTGATGCGCTGATGTGGCGGCATTGGTCGAGCAGTTCAGCTTGTTCTCATTGCCGAACCTGTTGACCGCGGGCGAACGATAGCCGGAGCGGATATGCAGGCGCCCGAACGTTGCCTCTAGCGGCTCCAGCAACTCCTCGCAGAGCCTCTTGCCCGCCTCGATCGCCAGATCGGGATCCTCGGGGATATTGGGGATGCGGTAAAAATCGGCGATTTCGGAATGCAGGAAATCGCGGAGGAAGAAGTTTTGCGACAGCCGCACGCGGCCAAGGTCCTCCAGACCCTTCATCGAATTCGGCTTTCGCATGACTTTACCTCCCACATCGACGGCAGGAATCATCGCCCGGCACCGATTTCCAGTCCACCCGAAATCGATCGGGAACAATTAGCGCGGTCTTCTCTTCTTAATGTGTCGCCGCATTCGCGGTTTTCCCCAGAACAAGGATCGAGAAAATGGCCAAGGAAAAGACGTTGGAAGATCTCTTCTACGACACCCTCAAGGACATCTACTTTGCCGAACGGCAGATATTGCGCGCCCTGCCGAAGATGGCACGCGCCGCCCAATCCCCGGAACTGAAGAAGGGTTTCGAAAAACACCGTGAGGAAACCGAAGGGCAGGTCGAACGCCTGCAGCAGGTTTTCGAGCTGATCGGCAAACGCGCGCAGGGCAAGACCTGCGAGGCAATCCAGGGCATCATCGCCGAGGGCGAGGAAATCATGGAGGAATTCAAGGGCACGTCAGCTCTCGATGCCGGCCTGATTTCTGCGGCTCAAGCCGTCGAGCATTATGAAATCGCCCGCTACGGCACGCTGAAGACCTGGGCCGCGACGCTCGGTCTGAAGGAGGTCGTCGGCCTGCTCGACCAGACGCTGCAGCAGGAAACGGCCACCGACAAGACCCTCTCCCAGCTCGCCACCACGGCGGCAAACCAGAAGGCAAAGGCTGCCTGATGCACACGGCGCCCTAATAAAAACGGGCGGCCCGGTCCCCATTCCTTACCGGCCGCCCGTATCCTGCGCGCTGTATCTGAAGAAATCGATGAAGGCGCGCAGCGCCGGGCGCATCTGCCGCCGAGTGGGATAATAGAGAAACGGCCCGGAATAGGGCGCGCACCAATCCTCCAGCACCCGCACAAGCTTGCCGCTCGCCAGTTCGGCATTGACCCGCATGTCGAAGAGATAGGCAAGACCCGCACCGTTCAGCGCTGCGAGCAGGGCCAGCCGATCCTCGCTGACGATCAGCGGCCCGTCGACCGAAACGACAAGTTCCTGCCCGTCCTTTTCGAATTCCCAGCGATAGATCGAGCCGTTGGTGAAGCGCCGCTTGATGCAGCGATGATGGACGAGATCGCGCGGATGCTCCGGCTTCGGATGATGCTCGAAATATTCGGGCGAAGCGGCGATCACCGTCGTCAGATTGGGCGAGACCCTGACCGCGATCATATCAGCCTCCAGGCTCTCCTCCAGCCGGATACCGGCATCGAAACCCTCCTTGACGATATCGGTGAAGCCATCCTCATTGGCGATCTCCAGGGTAATATCGGGATAGAGGTTGAGAAAGTCGCCGAGGCGCGGGGCGAGCAGCAGATCGGAGGCGAAGCGCGGCGCAGTGATGCGCAGGTTTCCGGCCGGCTTGCCGCGCGTATCGCGGACGGCCTCCAAGGCAATATCGATCTCCTCGAGTGCGGGACGAAGTCTTTCGAGAAGCAGGCGGCCCTCCTCCGTTGGCGCCACGCTGCGGGTAGTGCGCGCCAGCAGCCGCACCCCCAGACTTTCTTCGAGGCTGGAGATCGCATGGCTGACAGCCGAGGGTGCGACGAGGAGTTCCTTCGCCGCGGCCCGGAAGCTGCGATGCTCCGAGACGGCGGCGAGAACGGCGAGTTGTGAGAGCTGTGTTCTGTTCATTGATCGAAATGATAGAACAACCTGTTAGAAACTGCATGTATTTTCTGATTGATGCCGCAGCGATATGGTCTGCCGGTACCGCAACGATCCGTTAGCGGTTCAAAATCAGCTCAAGGAGCGCATCATGAAAACCCGGAAACTCGGAAACGATCTGACCGTCTCTGCTGTCGGTCTTGGCTGCATGGGCATGAGCTTTGCCTATGGCGCCAGCGACGACGCGGAATCGATCAAGACACTGCATCGCGCCATCGATCTCGGCGTGACCTTCTTCGACACCGCCGAAGTCTATGGTCCCTTTACCAACGAGGTTCTTCTTGGCAGAGCGTTGAAGCCGTTCCGCGACCGCGTGGTGATCGCCACCAAATTCGGCTTCAAGATCGACGCCAGCAAGCCGGGTATTGCCGCCATCGCCGGCGTCGACAGCCGCCCCGAGCACGTGCGGGTGGTGGCCGAGGCCTCGCTGAAACGCCTTGGCATCGAAACCATCGACCTCTTCTACCAGCACCGGGTCGATCCCAACGTGCCGATCGAAGAGACGGTCGGCGTCATGGCAGAGCTGGTGAAGGAAGGGAAAGTCCGCGCGCTCGGGCTTTCGGAAGCCGGCAGCGCCACCATTCGCCGCGCGCATGCGGTCCATCCGATCGCAGCCCTCCAGAGCGAATATTCGCTCTGGACGCGCGATCCCGAAGAGGAGGTGCTTGCGACATGCCGCCAACTCGGCATCGGCTTCGTGCCCTACAGCCCGCTGGGGCGCGGCTTCCTGACCGGGGCGATCCGCAAGGCGGAGGATCTCGACGCGGACGATTTCCGCCGGCAGGTGCCGCGTTTCCAGGCGGAAAATTTCGACGCCAATGCCGCTCTCGTCGCGACGCTCGAGCGGCTTGCCGCCGAGAAAGGCGTGACGGCGGCACAGCTGGCGCTCGCCTGGGTGTTGAACCAGGGCGACGACATCGTGCCGATCCCCGGCGCCCGCAAGCTTCATCATCTCGAACAGAACGCAGCGGCCGCCGATATCGTGCTGAGCCCGGCGGAACTTGCGAGGCTTGAGGAGGTCATCCCAGCCGGGCAGGTGGCCGGCAAGCGCTATTCGGACGCCTCGCTTGCCATGACGAACATCTGAACCTGAAAAGCCCGGTCGGCCACAACCGGCCGGGCTTGCCTTCGGGGCTGGCGAAACTATCTAACGCCATCTCGAAGAACGGGATGAAAATATGTCGGACAGGCAGGCAGTCGAACAGACGGTTCATCTCTATGTCGAAGGCATGGCCTTCGCCAATGAGGCAGCCTTGAAAAAGGCCTTTCACCCGAAAAGCTCGATCATCGGCCATTACGAAAATGCCGTCGAATGGCTGACGCGGGACGAATTCATCGCCGCGATCCTGGCGGAGGAGCCGGCGCCGCCCGGCACGCAGCCCTACATGGATATCCAGAGCGTCGACGTCGAGGGCGATGCGGCAAGCGTCAAGGTCACCGACGATTTCGCCGGAATGCGCTTTACCGATTATCTCTCGTTGCTGAAGATCGACGGCCGCTGGACGATCGTCGGCAAACTCTTCCATCTGCATCTGTGAAAAGACCGGCCGCTATTGGCGACCGGTCCATTATTTGACGACGCTGGGTGAAGCTCAGCTTCTGAGGACACCGCCGGTGAATTTCGTGACGCTGGCGACGATCTTCTGCGTCAGCGCCTCGAAATCCTCGTCCGTCAGCGTGCGCTCGACCGGCTGGATCTGCACCTCGATCGCCACCGACTTCTTGCCCTCGCCAACCGATGCGCCCTCGAAAATGTCGAAGACATTGACGCCGGTCACCAGCTTGCGGTCGGCGCCTGTTGCGGCCTTGACGATCGCGCCTGCTTCCACCGTCTTGTCGACGACGAAGGCGAAGTCGCGCCGGACCACCTGGAAAGGCGACAGTTCGAGCGCCGGCTTGGTGCGCGTCGCCTTGCGCTTGGCGTCCGGCATCGCGTCGACATAGACCTCGAAGCCGCAGAGCGCGCCGGAGACATCAAGCGCTTCCAGCGTCAGCGGATGGAATTCGCCGAAATAGCCGAGCACGACTTTTGGCCCCATCTTGATCGTGCCGGAGCGGCCGGGATGATACCATTCCGGCCCGCCCTGCTCGATCTGGATATTGCCCATCGGCAGGCCGCAGGCTTCGATGACGGCGAGCGCGTCGGCCTTGGCGTCGAAGACGTCGACAGGCTTGCCGCCGCCCTTGGCGACGTTCGACCAGGCGCGACCGGCGCCGGCAAGC
>NZ_JALBGX010000178.1:0-12090 GCF_023006465.1 Rhizobium sp. PRIMUS64
CGCGGTGCTGCCGGCGTCGCACTGCGCGCGCGCCGAGTGCAGCAATGCCGCTCATCGCCGTCGCCGCTGCCTCTTGACACGGGGCAGAGGATCCCAGCTCATGAGAATCCGATGCGGATTGTCATGGACGGATGCGGTCGGGTAATAACGCCGGCCTTTTTCGACGCCGCTCATCAACCGCGGCCGCACCCCGGCCTCCTGCATGGTCAATGCCAAGGCGATGCTGA
Source organism: Rhizobium sp. PRIMUS64 (assembly GCF_023006465.1). Taxonomy (NCBI): domain Bacteria; kingdom Pseudomonadati; phylum Pseudomonadota; class Alphaproteobacteria; order Hyphomicrobiales; family Rhizobiaceae; genus Rhizobium; species Rhizobium sp. PRIMUS64. The sequence continues at coordinate 228 of NZ_JALBGX010000178.1, forward strand.
ACTGCACCAGCTCCAGCCATACAAGGTGATAGCCCATGCAGACGTGTGGGCCGGCACCGAACTGCAGCATGTCCACCGGCCGGATCGGCTCCGTGCGTTGCAGCCACCGCCCCAGACGAAACGGATCGGGCGCTTCGTGCAGCAGCGGCGAGGTCGAGAAATGCAGCAGTGGGATGCACAAATGAGTGCCCGCAGGAATGCGCCGCGGGCCGAGTTGTAATTCCTGCATCGCGCGACGCGGTACGAGCGAGGAAGCCGGATGCATTCGTAGCGTCTCCCGAAACAGCGCCTCTGCGACCGGACATTGCGCCAGGTCCTCGTGCCCGGTCGGCACCGCGCCCACGCGTTGCGCCTCTTCGACCAGGGCGTCCCACAGCTCTGGATGCTGCGCCAGCTCGATCACCATCCAGGCCATCGTCGAGGCGGAGGTCTCGTGGCCGGCAAGCAGCAGCAAACGGATATTGGCGACCAGGACGTCATCGGAGAGCGCGCCATCGCTGCAATCGAAGGCGCTCACCATGTCGTTGATCAACCCGGTGCGCGCGGCGGGCGCGCGCGCGTCCCGGATGAACTGGCGCGACTGCGCGTCGATCCAATCGCGGGCGGCGCGGCCGCGCCGCAGTGGCATCCCCGGCAGGTCGATCGGGGTCGCGACCATCAATTGTAGCAGTTGCCGGTACTTGCGATGCCACTCCGACAGGTCTTGGGCGGGGATGCCCATGAGACTGAAGGTGAGTTTGAGCATCAGGTTGCGAGTGTCTGGCAGGATAGCGACTTCACCGCGGTCGCGCCACGCCTTGACCTGAGCCCTAATAATTGGTTCGAACAGCTCGCCAATGCCGGCCTCGGACAGACCCCTGGGCAGAAACGCCGCCTTTATCCCATCGCGCGCCTGCCGGTGCGCGCTACCGTCCAAAGTGACCAACGTTCCGCCAAGGATGTCGGGCGCCATCTCTTCGATCAGTGCCGAGGACACTTCCTTGTGCCGGAGCAATGCGAGCGCATCCGGATCCAGGCATGTGATCAGGTGTCCGGCCGGGCCGAAGTCCAGCCAGAAGTGGCTGCCTAGCGTCCGTTCCGCGCGCCGCAGCAGGCGCGGCAGATCGCAGACGATGGCGGGAAGATGCCCGACCAGGGGGAAAGCGCCAGGCATGACCGGGATGTCGTCCCGTAGCCGGCGCCAGCGGTTCAGCGGGTTGAGCAGCATGTCCATCACCAATGCGACGCTGCGGCTGCTACGGCGGCGTCACCGGCCGGCCGAGCCGCGCTGTTGCCACCGTCGGCGTAGGTTGGAACATGCGCCAACATGCCGCCGTCGATGCACACCACTTGGCCGGTGATGAACGCAGCCTCCTCCGAGAGCAGGAACGCGACCAGCGCGGCTACGTCCTCGGGGCGGCCGACGTGCGGCAGGAGCTGGTGCCGGTGTAGATGCCGTTGCATGCACTCGTCCAGCTTGGCGAAGAGACGTTCGGTCATGACAAGACCTGGCGCAACCGCGTTGCAGCGGATCTTCGCGTGTCCGTACTGGGTGGCAAGCGAGGCCGACAGCATGTTCATTGCGGCCTTCGACGCGGCGTATGACGTCAGTGCGGTGTCGCCGCTGAGCCCTTGGCACGATGACATGTTCACGATCGCGCCACCACCACGGCCGATCATTTGTGGGATGGCCTGCCGGCAGCAGAGGAGCGTGCCGCGCAAATTGGTCGCCATGGTCTGGTCCCAGACCGCCACGTCCAGGTCGAGGATCGCGCTGTCGAGCGGGGTCAAATGCATGGCGCTCGCATTGTTCACAAGCACGTCGACCCCACCGAAGCGCCGCTTCGCCGTTTCGAACAGCTCTGCCACCGCCTGCGCATCTGCGATGTCCATGGCCACGGCCAGCGCTTGGCCCGCTTCGGCTGCGATCTGTGCGGTGCAGGCGATGGCAGCGGGGCCATCAATGTCGGCAACCACCACTCTGCCGCCCTCGCGCGCGATGGCGAGGGCGCATGCCTTGCCGATCCCGGCGCCGGCGCCGGTCACCACGGCCACCTTGCCTTTAAATCGTTCCATCATGTTCTCCTGGATTGCGTAGGTCTTTCGCTGCATGTCGCTCAGCGTCTGCCGGAGAGGGCGTAGGGCCGGGGTTGGTGCAATGGTCATCGCCGGCTTCGCTTTCGATCACCCGATGGCCGCGACGGGGCACTGGCTGGCTGCGAGCCGCACAGCGGCATGCAGCGCCTGCGGGACCGTCGCCATGCACACTTCGGCCACGCCGTCCGGTTCGCGCTGACGAAAGGCGCCCTGCAGCGTCAACACGCACTGACCAGTGGTTCCGCACAGATCCTGGTCGACCACGACGCGAACCTCAGCCGCCGCCTGCGCGCGCAGCCGCACCGGCAGCGCGCGGAACGTCCTAAGGAACGCTGAGCGCTCCCGGGTCGGCTGCTCGGCCAAGGCCAACGTGGGGAAGCGAGCCTGGATCTGCGGCAGGCTCTCGGTCAGCTGCACCCTGGCGAGTTGCGCACCTAGGCAGAAGTGGATGCCGTGGCCGAAGCTCAGCATAATCTTTCCGTCGCTCGACATGCCAGGCCTGGTGCCGTAGAACCGCACCGGATCGAATCGGTCGGGATCAGCGAAAGCGTCCGGGTCGCGATTGCCGGCCGCGATCAGCACGCGCACGTCCGCGTCCTTCGGGATCACCACGCCATGCAATTCGATGTCGCGCTGGGCGATACGCGGAATGGAGCTGAACATGGCGGGCGCCTCGCAGCGCAGTACTTCTTCTACAAATGCCTCCACCCCTGCGGCGTCTCCCTGCAGCCAGTGCCGCTCCTCGGGGTAGGCCAGCATCGCCAGCACCGCATGGTCGATAGTCGCAGCAGTGGTGGCGAAGCCGCCCAGCAACATGCCCCACAGCATGCTGATCAACTCCGCGTCCGAAAGCGTATCGGCGTCGTCGCTGTGTGCGCCGACCAGTGTCGACACGATGTCGCGGCGGGGATCGGCGCGCTTGCGCAGTATGAGGTCGCCGAAATAGGCCTTCACCCTGGCGCTGGCCACGTCCGCCGCGGCGAGCTGTGGATCGCTGGCGTGCGGGCTCAGGCCTTCTAGAATGGCGCTGACGATCGCTGAGAGCTCGAACATGTCGTCTTGGGGCATGCCGAACAATTCAGCGAAGACAAGCATGGGCAAGGCCAGTGCGAATTCCCGATGCAGGTCCACCGCCTCTCCTCGCTCCAGTGCGGGCGCCATGCCATCCAGGCGGGCTGCGACGATGCGCGCGATGCTCGGCCGCAGGTTGTCGATCTGGCCCACGGTGAAATCGCGCGAAATCAGCCGGCGCAGACGCGTATGCGTCGGTGGTTCCTTCATGGCTAGCGTGGACGCCAGCAGATTGAGCGACAGGCTGGACGCCGCACGCGGGAAATAGCGCGCCAGTTCGGATGGCGCCGGCCCCCGAAACGCATCGCCCGTGGCCTTGAACGCCCAGTAGATGTCGGCGTGGCGGCTCAACAGAAAGAGGCCCGACGCCGCGCGGTGCACCGGATCGTGCTCTTGCAACCACCGCATGAACGGGTACGGGTCTTGGATGCATGCTGGCGACGCTAGCTCGGCGAAGGCGTCGTGGCATGCTGCCTTGGTTTCTTGCACGTCCATCTTGGTTACCTGTCGGGTGGCTGATCTGACCGGCCCGCGCCAGGCGCCGTCAAATGAGAAGATTGCGATGCCGGGGGGCGTCCGCACCAGAGCACCGGCATTTCCTCGAACCCGCCGGTGATGATCTCCTTGCGCAACTTCAGTTCTTCGGGCGCCACGGCCAGGCGCAACGCGGGAAAGCGCTGGAAGATCGAACCGAATACGGCCTTCAGTTCCAGCCTCGCCAGCGCCGCCCCGATGCAATTGTGCTGCCCGTAGGAGAACGCCAGGTGGGGATTTGCGTCGCGTCCGATGTCGAAGACTTCCGGGTCTTTGAGATGGCGCGGATCAAACGAGGTCGCCGGCAGGCCGACCAGTACTTTGCTCTCCGCGGGTATATGCACGCCCGCGATGGTCACGTCGGTCCGGGGGTAGCGCATGATGCCGTCCCAGCCCGCGCCAGGCGAATACATTCGCAGTATTTCCTCCACCGCCTTGTCCACCAGGGACGGATCGCGGACCAGGCGTTCGCGCTGTTGCGGATGGCGAAACATGGCCAGCAGGCCGAATTCGATCTGCGCGACGGTGCTCTCGTGCCCCGCCACCAGCACGCCCGCCGCGAGGCCGACCGCCTCTTCCTCGGTCGCTTCACCCTGGTCAACCGCGGCTAGCAGATCCGTCAGCAGGTTATCGCCCGGATCCTGTCGCTTGCCCCGTATTTTGCCGTGAATGTAGGCGCGGAGCTCTTCCCAGGCCAAGCCCGACGCGCTGCGCGGGCCGCTTTCATGCTGGTGCGTCATCACCTCGTCGGAGAGCTCTGCGAAAAAGGCGTGTTCCTCGAAGGGCACGCCCATCAGCGCGCTGATTACCTTGGCCGGAAGCGGAAAGGAGAGATGGCGTCGCAAGTCTGCGGGCTGGGGCTGAACCGCCAGCGTATCGAACAACTGCACGGTGATCGCCTCGACCTGCTGCGTAAGCAGCTTCACCCTGCTGTTGCTGAAGGCCGGCGCCACGATCGTGCGTAACCGAGCATGCTCGTCCCCTTCGTGCGAGACCAGCCATCCCGGCGAACCGAGAATGACCGAATCGGGGGTGAAATCCGCCGGAGGCATTCCCGCGGGCAGGAATGCCGCGTCAGACAGCACCGCCTTGGCCTCGTCATAGCCTGTCACCCACCAGCATTCGTGCCCGGACGGAAGGCGCACGCGGTGGATCGGACCTTTGGCGCGTAGCGCTAACATCTCGGGCGAGGGCTCGATGTGATCGACCCGCCACATCGGCAGCGTCGGCAAGGATTGTTCGGACATGGTGACGCTTCACTCTTTAAGCCCGGAAGGGGCGGAAGATGATGGGCAGACTGCGGGCAGCAAATGAGTTAAGGCAACGTGTAGACCACGCCCTCTGCGGCGATTGCCAGCGCCAGATCCTCCGGCCGCACGAACGGCGGGGGGAAGACACTTCCCAATTCCAGGCGCGCCAGCGCAGCGCCCAGGCACAGATGCGGCCCCTGGCCGAGCGGCAGGTGCGGGTTTTGCAGCCGGTTGAAATCGAACATGTCGGTATCGCCATAGGTCGGCCGACCGTAGGAATTGGCGCAGCAGGTTCGACCGCACCCGCCCACCGACCCGTCCGCAAACAGAACTTCCAGTCCAGTCCCACACCCCCGGCTTCCCGCCTGGCTCAAGGTCTGCCGCTTTGGCTGTACCGCTCGCGACGTGGGCGATTGTTGTGGGTCGCAAACGAAGAACTCTAGATCGCATCTAACACTCCTCACATTTTCCCGGCACACACAACCGAGCCACTATCATTGCCCAGCAAACCATCGGAACTCACGAGACGCGAACAGCGATGCGCCGCCCGAAGGCCATCGCGCTGCGATTGGCGACATACCGTGACCAGAGCAAATCGCGTGCCGAAGTGAATTCGTGGGTTCAGCAGGCATTTCGTAGCAGCGCGTAGTGTCAAGCTCCCGCCATTCAGTCTCAATGCCGACAACCGCGGAGTACATGTCTGACAAAAGACTGCTCTAACGCCGGTCTGCGTCCGATAGTCGGCGACCTGCATGGGATGCCCTCGCGGCGGGCTTTCGTGCAACAATCCGCGCCATCTTCGACGTCGAAGTTGCCCCGCGAGTTTTCGTCCGATGGGCGGGAACGTCGTCGACTGCGCCGAGGCCGCCGCGTTAAAAGCGCCGGCTCTGGGCAAATCAGACTGGACCCGCCTCGACCCTCCGGTAGTAAAGTTTGCGGAGCTTATTTCCGCCAAATGCAAGTTCTGAGCTTGTAGTCATCTCGTTGACGTTGTTCTTAATGTTTCCACCCCCGCGCTTACCGAGACGGTCGAGCTTCTCGATCGGCGTAGGTCGAAAAGGCAACGGGAAACGCTCAAATTTCGAAGCATGTTCTCTTCCGGAAACATGTCATCTAATCAGGAGCGGCGGTCGGCAACAGTCGCCTGAGTCGGAGGTGCTTTCTAAACCAGACGATGCCCAATCAAGAAGCCTCCTGCCGAAGATGAAGCAATCGGGAGACCAATGCAGCATCTCATGGACCGCCGCACCGTGGTGAAGAAAGCGGTCCTCGGTTGCTGGAGGTTGTTGAGTAGTTCCATGACATCGAATTGAGCTTTAGCCTGATGAATTGGGTCAATACCTACACCGCTAACTAAGGGGTGCGCCGTTTACGCCTTAGGTCAAGCTGGGGGACGTTGGACTGCTCTGACCTGCCCCTGCGAATTTCCTCCAGAATTGATTAGAGTCCGGCCCATCAAAGGACGGACGCATGAAGAAGCAGAGATTTACGGAAGGCAGATTATTGCGGTGCTGAAGGAGCAGGAGGCGGGCGCAAAGGTGGCCGACCTCTGCCGCAAGCACGGAATTTCAGAAGCAACGTTTTATAATTGGAAAGCCAAATACGGCGGTATGGAAGTCTCCGAGGCGAAACGGCTGAAGGCGCTTGAGGACGAGAACGCGAGACTGAAGAAGCTGCTCGCCGAGCAGATGTTGGACGCAGCAGCACTCCGCGAGCTTCTTTCAAAAAATGGTAGGGCCTGTCGCCAAGCGTGACGCCGTCACGCATCTGAAGACCGTCATGGGTCTTTCGGAACGGCGGGCCTGCCAGATCATATCCGCCGACTGCAAGACGATCCGCTATCAGTCGAACCGACCGCCGGAAACCGAGTTGCGAGCGAAGCTGCGCGACCTCGCCAATGAGCGGCGGCGTTTCGGCTACCGGCGGCTGTTCGTCCTGCTTCGGCGGGAGGGAGAACCGTCCGGGGTCAATCGCATCTATCGCCTTTATCGCGAGGAGGGTCTCTCTGTCCGCAAGCGCAACGCCAGACGCCGTGCTGTCGGCACGCGTGCTCCGATTCCGGTCGAAGCTAAGGCCAATGCCCGATGGTCGCTAGACTTCGTGCACGACCAGTTCGCTTGCGGAAGGAGGTTTCGCGTGCTCAACATCGTCGATGACGTGACGCACGAATGCCTGGCGGCGATCCCGGACACCTCGATCTCCGGTCGTCGTGTCGCTCGCGAACTGACGACCCTGATCGAACGACGCGGCAAGCCGGGGATGATCGTCTCCGACAACGGCACTGAACTCACCTCGAATGCGATCCTCGCGTGGTCGAAGGATCACAAAGTCGACTGGCACTACATCGCGCCGGGAAAGCCGATGCAGAACGGCTATGCCGAGAGCTTCAATGGTCGGATGCGCGACGAACTGCTCAACGAAAGCCTGTTCTTTGGCCTCAATCATGCCCGAAGCGCCATTGCCGAATGGGCGGACGATCACAATAATTTCCGGCCGCACTAATCGCTCGGATATCAGACCCCGGAAGATTATGCCGGGACCATCGCCGCAACCGGCTCCAACGCTGCGCAAGATGAAGGCTTCGCGTTTCCGCCGGTTGCTCACACCGCGCCACTTGACGTATTCAAAACCGCCGAGGCTCTAATCGCCGCCGGATGAAAATTCAGTGGCAAGTCAGCTCAGTTTCATCGCGATCATGTTTTTGTGGCTGGTTTGCCTGCCGAGTTCCTGAATGTATCGACCTGTCGCTCTCGCGCGTGGGCCGGAAGGACATAAATAGCAGGCTCAAGAAATAAACGACCTGAAGGAAAACCGAAGCCGCTAGTGTTACGGCGAACGCTTTGAAGATGGAAAGCGACGCGGCGTAGGCCGAAACAGCGCTGGTGCACGTGACCAGTAGCAGGATGCAAAAAAAAGTTCTAAAGGGCAAGGTCTTGCTCCCGTTCGTTCGTCCAATACTTGAACTGCGTCGACGCTGACGTTTCGCCCGATTCGTCCACGCTATGAACGTGCATGACTTCGCCGTGAGTGCCATAGGTTGCCAAAAGTTGGGTCAGCGCGAATACGCCAAAGTGACGACTTCTTCTTTCGCGGCTTCCGACTCGGCAAATCCTGTTCGCCAGACTCCGAAGGCCGCCGCCATAGCGAGCAACAAGGCGGCGCCAGTATCTCTCCGGGATACGCAATAAAATCTGCCGCTTCCTATCTATTGCATTTTTGTACGTTCTCCGCTGAGGTCGCGATCGGCTTGTTTGGTGAGACACCTTGGTCATGCACCAAGGTCGCTAATCAGGCAAAATAGATTGATTGGATGCCATCATCCGCGTTTTGAATAACGCTAAAAACGCGGCACCGAAAACGCCTGGGGACCGAGCGCGAACTCGCGACCGCGGCACTCAGCACACTTTAAGTCAGCCAACAGTGAGCGCGGCTGTTGCCCCGGTTGCGCTAGCCAAATGTCGTGATGCTCGGATGGAACTCGCCGATTGCAAATTTTCTTTCTGCTTTATACGTCGTAAGGGGTGCCTTTGACCTTGCCCCGTTGAAATAATCCATTTTGAAGTAAGCTCTGGCCCATTGAGAGGACCAGGGAATGAAGCGCAATCGTTTCACAGACGTACAGATCTCGTCAAACTTGGAACACGCACCCGTTTGCATAGTTTGCCCAAGGTCGGGATCCCGTTCCGCAAATTTGGGACAAATTCGAGCCATACGTGCGGCGACGCCGATGGCCGCCGCGTTCGATTGCTGAACCCGCTTAGTCGACTGCGCGGCTGCCGGTATGGTCTAACATCGTCGCGTTCATGTTTGGCCCGGAGTTGGTATGGGGGCTGGCCGGAATAAAAACACGCCCATTAAAATATCTCAATAGAATCAACTGGCTGGGCGACATCGGAGCGACGCGTCCGGAGCCTGGCTTGAATTGAACCGAACCGAATTGGCGCAGGACCATTTACACAGCACGCTGAAATCTGCATATTGCCGCGCGTTGTCGCTATCCCAAGTTGATGCACGAGTCGCTTTCGCTCCCGTCAAAAGCAGCTGGGCACGAGCTCTTTTCAAGAATTTAGAAGGCAAGGATATGGAAAATTTTGTGTATCTGTTGGAGCCGGAAAGTGCGATCTTTCGCGCCGCTGAGCTCCCTGATCGCAACAGCATTGCATCGATCGCCGGTTTAATTGGCAGTGATCTTATTCAGATGATCCGCTTCGACGACATGCACTCGCTATTTGTTGGCGAAGAAGCTTTGCGAGTTGGGTTAACCGCCTTTACGATCTTTGACGGGTACCCGATCCCTCTTGCCGGGCAGATAGCGCTTTTGGGAGGCGATGGTAGTAAACCTTATCGTTCGCCGTCAATAACGATGACGGAAGCCGCGCGACGTTTTGAATGTTGCCGGCCGGTGCTTGATCCTGTGTTTGTTCCGATGGACCGAGTGGCGAACAAGGGCCTCATCGTTGCGGGCGCACTGGAAGGCCTGCAAGTGCGTATTGATCGCCGCTCCCCGGTGCTCCTATGAGCGCAATGACGAATGATAGGATCCAGGAGAATGAACTCTATCGCGCCGATTCGCTGAGAGTCCGCGAGCGTGGCGACATGGGCTCGAGAAACGGAAAGCTGACGCCTCAAAGCGGCGTTTACTACGTTGCCGAAGGCCTCCCGTTCAACTGGACAAAGGTCAACACTGAAGGTCGGAAGACGTTCAGTGCCGGTCTCCAACTACTCTGAGGACTATCGAAGAGACATATGATAACTCTATCGGCGGCTAACACGTCGTTGCGCAGCAATTGATCTTTGATCTTCCCTCAGATTGCTACACTCAGACTGCTCGATCGGCGCCGCAGATTGAAAGCCTGCGTTTGTCCGTTTGGCGATAACTGGGAGGCGGGATCGCCTCCCCGCTGCACGGGCGATCGAGTGATTGAAAAGCCGGCTTCAACTGTCACTTGCTCAAGCTGGCACAACCTTTGAATGCTCGCCTTGCGGGGATCAAAGCAGCCAACTGAATTCGATTATTGGAGAAAGCGACGAAGCGCATGCCAAATGTGCATCACATCGGGGTCTCGACGGTGGCGGTGCCAGCTGCGGACGCCGCACGTCAAACCGGCATAGCCGTCGACCACTGCGACGATTGCCAAACACGCTATTTCAGCCGACCATGCCAGATGGGTCTCAAGTTATATTTTGATGACTATGTGCTCTTCCGCGTTTTTTCGCGCGCACTTGAAGAAATTGAGATGGGGATTGCCACCGCGACCGAGGCAACCGGCCTTTCGCTTAGGGAGCTGCGGGATATACCAGCCCGCAGTTTTCCGGCAAGGCTTATCCGCGCTTTTGCCCTGCAAGAGGCGAGTGATTGCATGCCTGATGCAGAGGAGCAACTGTTGCGCGATATGCTCCTAGGGCATGTGCGGCCAGGCGACCCTGAGGGCGTGCGTTTTGCTAAGATCATTGCGCGACGTTCCATGCGCGAAGACCACCTCTGGCGGGATCTCGGCTTGCTTGACAAAGCCGAACTTAGGAGATTGCTGTTCGCGCATTTTCCGGCGCTGGTGGCAGGCAACACCAACAACATGAGGTGGAAGAAGTATTTTTACCGCAAGATTTGCGAAGCTGAAGGCTTTTCCCTTTGTAGCGCTCCCAGCTGCAAGGAATGCGGCGATTTTAATGAATGCTTTCTCCCTGAGGAAAGCGGAAGTCTTTCTGGAGCGGCAGAGTTCGTCGGGCGCGAGATCTTGAAAACGTGAAGGCCACAGATGCAACCTGGCGGGCTTGTCCGGCGACGTTGAACCGATACGGGGGATTATTGCTCCCGATATTACGACTGTGCGGGCACGCGCAAATGCCACTTTCCTAAAGATGAGCGGTGATGTCGTCGTCGGATAATGATCATCGGTCAATTCTGATAGCACCTACTAAAATTGCCTTAAGCTCTTCGCCGTATTCGACTACGCGATCCACATTTGTCGGAGCTGAGCGTATGGCCGGAAAAAAGCGTCCGCGACTAGCGCTTTAACTTGATAGCTTGCTCACGATCTTTGCTGTAGCCTTCGAGCATTTCCTCAGAATCTGGCCCGCTGACGATCGAAACCGGCTCCGTTGTCAATCTCAGCCAATGGCGAAACAATCCGGGCCTGCAAGACTGCAGCTGCCAAGCTGTCGGCATTCCCCCTATTTGTTCATGGAGACAGCATAACAGCGAGTTTGTTGTAAGCGACAATCTCTACTGTGCCTTCATATGCGTTCTGCTGATCATCCGGCCTTGATTCGGACGCGTGGTGCGAGCCGATCGGCCGTCAAGACGGTACCGATCTGCTTGGCTCTACGACTTGCCACACTACTTCTGTCCCTCGCCTGAGATGTAAGGATACGGACGAGATTTGTTGATCTTTGACGCAAGCGATTTCCAACCGACAAGACCTCGCGGCCGCTTCGTCCAGTTTGGCGGTTTCGAGACAAGAGTTTGTCGATCCCGCCTTCGAAAGTTTGGAACTAAATAGCTGAAGATCAGCAAAACAGCTGTTTTATATGCTGCTGCCCACATGGCACGGGTTTTGAAGATTGCCATGCGAGGCGGCGCGAGCTGCCTGCCTTTTACTCAGCGATGGATGGAACGAAAGAAGGAAGGCGATATGGTAGATTTGCGTCAAATCGCATTTTACGGCAAAGGGGGGATCGGCAAGTCCACCACCTCCCAAAATACGCTCGCAGCGCTTGTCGACCTCGGGCAGAAGATCCTGATCGTCGGATGCGACCCGAAAGCCGACTCCACCCGGCTGATCCTGAACGCCAAAGCACAGGACACGGTTCTTCATCTGGCGGCGCAGGAAGGTTCGGTGGAAGACCTTGAGCTCGAGGACGTGCTCAAGGCCGGCTACAAAGGCATCAAGTGCGTGGAGTCCGGCGGTCCGGAACCGGGCGTCGGCTGCGCC
>NZ_JALBGX010000179.1:0-12061 GCF_023006465.1 Rhizobium sp. PRIMUS64
GTTGCCGCCATTGCCAGGGCCGTCATTGCCACCCTTGCCTGGGCCGTCGTTGCCGCCCTTACCCGGACCGTCGTTGCCGCCCTTGCCTGGGCCGTCGTTGCCGCCCTTGCCGGGACCGTCATTGCCGCCCTTGCCTGGGCCGTCGTTACCGCCCTTGCCGGGACCGTCATTGCCACCCTTGCCGTGACCGTGATCTTTTCCGCCCTTGTCGTGGCCGTGATGATCGCGGTCCTTGCCGCCGTGATCGTCTTTTCCGCCGTGGCCCGGACCGTCCTTGCCGTGCCCGTGATCTTTCCCGCCCTTGCCGCCGCCGTGATGATCATGGCCCTTGCCGCCGTGATCGTCCTTTCCGCCATTGTCGCCGTCGCCGTCACCATTGCCGTCGCCACTGCCACTGCCAGTGCCATTACCATTACCATTACCATTATCGCCATCATTCCCATTGCTGGCGAGGGAGCCGGTGCTGGATGTCTTCTTGCCGCCGCCAATGTTTGGGCTGCCGCGATCGTTATCGTTCGGGCTGAACCTGTTATCGGACTGAATTGCTCTGGTCGGCATGCACAGTCTGTATTCGAGTGTACCGCGAACTGCGGCCTTGCAATTGACGACTGCCGGGGCTGCCGTTGCCAAGCTGCTGCTTGCCAGAAGGGAAGCAACGGCGACGCTGAATTTCGCTGCTCTGCTGATCATTTCAATCCATCTCCCAAGGTTAACTGAATGTTAATGGGGAGAACTCTTATACTAACAATCAATTAACCCGAAGAATAGATAATGGTTAATCTGTCTCATTCGTATAATACAGTTAAATTCGCAAGTATAAAATTTTACTAAATTTTTATTTCGCCTATGTTATCGTCTCGCAATAAATAAAAGGAATCGGCTATGAAGCGCCTCTTTTCGCTCGCTGGCTTTTTATTCATTCTTCTGCATTTTCAAGCTGTTGCGGGATCATCGCTTCCTGTGACGCGAAGCATCGGCGCACCCGTGGGATTCGCCGCAGCCTGCGCCAAGTACAAGTGGCTGTGCGGCAGGATGGCGGCGCAACAGCTGAATGATCAGGCAGGAACAGCGCTTCTTCAAAAGGTCAATCGTGCCGTAAATGGACGTATCATTCCCGCGGAAGATCGCCCGTCTTCCCGAAATAAGGATGTTTGGTCTCTGCCGGTTGCCGGCCGTGGCGACTGTGAGGACTACGCTCTCCAGAAGATGAAGGACCTGATCGAAGCTGGTTTTCCATCGAACCGGTTGGCGCTTTCCGTCGTGATTGGACCGCACGATCAAAACCATGTCGTTCTGATTGCCCGGACGGACGGCGGCGATTATGTGCTCGACAATCTGACCAGTGCCGTGAGGCTCTGGCGCACGACGGGCTATACGTTTCTGGCCACTCAGGATTTCCAATCGCGAACGGGCTGGCGCGTGACGCTTGCTGGTCCCCGCGCAGGTGAGTTCTCTTGAACTGAAAGTCTCAAGGCGGTGCGCTCGCCGCTGGCAAGTGCAGATCCTGGCGCTATCTTTGCCGCAGAGCGCAAGCCAGGGACGATCGGGTGACGAAAACCGAACTCGCGGAGATATACCGCGGCTACATCGCCTGCCTGAACAGTCAGGACTGGACCAATCTCGGGCAGTTCGTCGGCGACGATGCGGTTCATAATGGCCGCCGGCTCGGGCTGTCGGGTTACGTCGCTATGCTCGAGCGAGACTTCGATGAGATTCCCGATCTTTATTTCAAGGTGCTGATGCTCCTTGGCGATCCGCCATACATAGCCTGCCGGCTCGGCTTCGATTGCAGGCCGAAGGCAAAATTCCTCGGCCTCGATGTGAACGGCAGGCGCGTTGCCTTCAGCGAGAACGTGATCTACGAATTTCGTGACGGAAAGATCGTCGAGGTCTGGTCGGTCATCGACAAGGCGGCGATCGAGTCCCAGCTCGCGGGCTCGAATTGATCGCGCGGACGATTTCCGGTCTGCGTTTTGATCAGATGATGGCGACGCGTTCACCGAAGGGCGTGTCGTCGTCGAAATTGCGAGTGCCGATCCGGTCGCTTTCGCCTGACAAGACCGGCTCTTCCGCCTGTTCGCCAGCCTCTTCCCCTTCTTCCAATGCCGAATGCCCGTGCCGCTTTTGCGGATGCGCCTCGTTTTCGACGATCAGATCCGCGTGCGGGATGAGATCGCTTGCGGCTTCCTTCTCCACGGCCCTCTTCGCTGCCAGTTGATCGGCGGTGATCTGCGACTGGCGGGCAGCGACCCAGGCATTGTCGGGTTCGGAGCCGATCGAGGTGCTGGTACCGACCTTGGTGGGTTCGGACGGGGCGGTGGCGGAGATGGGGTTGATCGCGTCGACCATGAAATTCTCCTGCGGGGACCAACTGGCGAAACAGCCGGCCGTTTCGTGGGGTGAAAAACGGCGCGGTCTTGGGGCCAGTCAGGGAGACATATCGAGTCCGCGCCGAAAAACACAAGGGGACATTGACGTGACTGCCACCTCGGACAATGACGAAATCGGTAGCAGGTTGCGGAAAATTCGACGAAGAATTGTGTGCACAAGGGGGTGCTCGGCGGGTGGTTAATGTAAGAATCGGAAACACTTTGTGACTAAGTGTCTCCAAAAGCAGCGTTTTTTGACTTGCTGCGCGCGAAGACATGACGGATATTGTTTAAACGTTGAGGAAGCCGTCATGATTAGAATGATTGAAAACCCTGCCGAACTGGCTGGCGAGGATATCACCGGCAAATATATTCTCCGGAGGCTGAACTATCATTGGTTCGCTTACGGCAAGGCGGCTATCGTGACCGCCTGCAAGGGAACGATCCTGCAGCTCGAGCGGGAAGAGACGGTCTATTCCGAGCGTTGGGGCCGCCGCGCCTATACGGGCACCGGCAAGCGTTATCCCGGCGGCATCTGTCCCATTTCGGCGGTCGCCTGCGTTTGCGATACGCCCGACGACGTCAATGCCGTTATTCAACTGGATGTCGAAGCGCAGGACGAATTTTATCAGCTGATCGCCAAGGCCGAAGCCAGAGTTCAGGCTCTTGCCTCTTCCTCACGAAACAGCCAGTTTCTGGAAGCTGCCGAGTAGGCGGCTCTTTACCGAAATCCGCCCTGAGCCGTTGTTGCGGCAACGGCAGAATTTCTCCGACATCTCGAATCCTGGATGCAAAGGCGTCGCTGCGATCAAGGCAGCTTTCGTCGCTACGCTGCCATTGGGGAGCGTTCCGTCTCCTCAATCCGGTGCGGTAGTGTTAGACTCGGGCGGCAGCCGTTGGGATGCAGACAGCTTGTTCCAGGTTGAACGGAAAGCGGTCATGACAGAGCAAGACACTCGGCCCAATCACTCGTTCGCAGCGACGGCGCCATCGCTCGGCTCGCTCGCCATCACCATTGCCGTGATGTTTGCCGCGCTATTCTGGCCGGCCGGTACGCTCGACTGGCCGCGTGGCTGGATCTTTCTCGGCCTCTTCCTTGCACTGACATGTGTCGCGATCGTCTGGATCTGGCGGACAAATCCGGAGCTGTTTGCGGCGCGCAGCCGATATCAGAAAGGCACCAGGCCCTGGGACGCGGTGGTGGCGACGCTGACAATCATTCTCTTTGCCGCCATTCTTCCGGTCGGCGCGTTCGACGATGGGCGTTTCCATTGGGCGCCGCAGCCCGGTTGGATCGTCCTCATCGGCTATCTCCTGATGACATCAGGTTATCTCGGCCTAACCTGGGCGCAATCCGTCAACCGGCATTTCGAGCCGACGGTGCGCATCCAGACCGACCGCGACCACAAGGTAGTCGACACCGGACCCTACGCCGCCATCCGCCATCCCGGATACGCAACCGCTATCGTGCTCAGCGTCGGCATGGCACTGTCGCTTGGATCGCTCTACGCGCTGATCCCGGCCGGCCTGCTCGTTATCGTCCTCTTCGGCCGCACGCTCGGCGAGGAAGCCGAACTGCGCAAGGGCCTCGAAGGCTATGCGGACTACATGGCGCGTGTGCGTTGGCGCTGGATTCCGGGCGTGTGGTGAACGCCTTGGCGGGCGCAAAGGGCGCCTGACCACCAGCCTCGCGTTATCCTATCAACCGATCTGCCTGAGATCGCGCGCGAAGCGTTGCCAGTTGGCGACGTAGTTTTTTGCCGAGCGGCGGATGGCTTCGATTGCCGCCTCGTCGAGCACGCGCACCGCGCGGGCAGGTGTTCCGACGATCAGTGAGTTGTCGGGGAATTGCTTGCCTTCGGTCACCAGCGCACTGGCGCCGACGAGGCAGTTGTTGCCGATCTTCGCACCGTTCAGGATGGTCGCACCCATGCCGATCAGCGTGTTGTCGCCGATGGTGCAGCCGTGGAGGATGGCGTGATGGCCGATGGTGCAGTCTTTGCCTATCGTCAGCGGGAAACCCATGTCGGTATGGGCCATCACGCCTTCCTGGATGTTGGTGCCTTCGCCGACGGTAATCGGCTCGTTGTCACCGCGCAGCACGGCGCCGAACCAGATGCCGACATTCTCGCCGAGCTCGATTTGGCCGATGATATTGGCGTCCGGTGCGATCCAATAGAGGCCGGCGGCGGGCAGTTTCGGCGTCGATCCGCCAAGTGCGTAGACGGGCATCGCTTTCTCCTCAGACGACCTCGACCGATAGGGTGGCGACGCCGTCGATGCCGCAGTTGATGCGATCGCCCCTGGCCACCGCGCCGACGCCGGCGGGCGTGCCGGTCATGATGATATCGCCCGGTGCGAGGGTGAAGAGCTTCGACAGTTCTGAGATGATCTCCGGCACCTTCCAGATCATCTGGTTGAGATCGCCATCCTGCACGCGCTTGCCGTTCTGTTCCAGCCAGATCTTGCCTTCAGCGGGGTGGCCGAGGCGGCTTGCCGGAATGATCGACGAGACGGGGGCGGAATGTTCGAAGGCCTTGCCGACTTCCCAGGGACGGCCGAGCTTCTTTGCCTCGCCCTGTAGGTCGCGGCGGGTGAAATCGATGCCGACGGCATAGCCGTAGATGCAGTCGAGCGCGTCGGCGGCCTCGATGTTCGCGCCACCCGATTTCAGCGCCAGCACGCACTCGACCTCGTAATGCACGTCGTTCGACAGCGGCGGATAGGGAAAGGCCTTGCCCGCCGGCAGCAGGTTGTCGGCATTCTTCTGGAAGAAGAAGGGCGGCTCGCGGCTGGGATCATGGCCCATCTCGATTGCATGGTCGGCATAGTTGCGCCCGACACAATAGACGCGGCGCACCGGAAAACGCTCGGCGCTGCCCTCGACCGGCAGCAACACCGGTTGCGGAAGCGGGATAACGGTGACGGGATCGGACATTGGCGGGTTCTTCCTGTTTACGAGTCTTGCGCCATCTTAGACGGAAAACATCGCGCCGGGAAAGCCGTCCTTGGCGTCCGGCTTCGGTGCATTGACGCTCTCACGGTGGCGGGTTAACCTTAGCCATGAGCAGGATTTTTGCAATTTCGACGACGTCTACGACCACCGCGCCGCGGTGGGTGGTAGACGCGTGAACTGAATTCCGTTCATCGCTGCTAAGACCAACCCGCCGGAGACGAGCGGGTTTTTTGTTCCCGCCCGTGTCCGCATTCGAGGACGAGATCGTGGACGATATCCAGAAGCATATTCTTGCGGAGCGGGCGCTGGCCGCTGCCCGCAACTGTGTCGCCAGCCGCTTTGCCGGGGCTGCTTTCACTTATGTAGCCGGCTCCCTCATGCGCGGCGAAGGGACCGCCTTTTCGGATATCGATCTGGTCGTCGTGTTCCCGTCTCTCGAAAGAGCCTGGCGGGAATCGTTCACTGAGGACGGTTTCCCGGTCGAGGCCTTCGTCCATGATCCGCAGACGCTGGCGCATTATCTCCATCAGGATGCCGACAGCGGCTATCCGATCATGGCCAACATGGTCGCGACGGGCTGTATAATGGGATCGGATATCGACAGCGCGCGCGTCATCCAGGCAAAGGCGGCAAGGATGCTTGCGGCGGGGCCGAAACCTCTTGCCGGGGTAGATTACGACTTGCTGCGCTATCAGGTCACCGATCTGGCCGACGACCTGCGCGGAACGCGCCCGCCCGAAGAGATCGCCGCCATCGCCGCGCTGCTCTATCAGAAGCTCGCCGACCTGATCCTCCTCGGGCGTGGCGCGTGGGCTGGCCGGGGAAAGTGGGCGCCGCGTCTGATGAGAGAGCTCGACGCGCAATTGGCGGCCGAATTCGACATGGCATTCGGGCTGGCGGCAGCGGGTGACGGCGCTCGATTCCTGGCTTTGGCCGACCGAGAGCTTGCCGTGCATGGTGGCCGCTATTTCGAGGGATTCAGGCAGAACGCGCCGCTGGAAGCGCGCCGCCTGGAATAGTTTGGTATCGGTCACATTGCCGCGTTTTGAAAATTGGATGGAAGATGCTTGAGTATGAATTCAAGGGTGCCTTGCCGTCGGCGGTAAGGCGTACCGCCAGATTGCGTCTCAGAATTCCCGTGGAAGGGGATATCGATTTCCTGACCCGACTTTTTTCGCAGCCGGAATTGGTCGCGCACCGACCGGTACCACGGCCGGACTCGCGCGAGGAAAGTGCAGCGCGGCTTGCGCGCGACATCGGGCATTGGAAAGATCACGGGTTTGGGCGCTGGGCCGTCGAGGCGAACGGTGCGCTGATCGGTTTCGGCGGCGTAACCCTTTCCAAGGAATTCGACGGCCTCAATCTTTCCTATCATCTGCAACCCGAAAGCTGGGGGCAGGGGTATGCCACGGAATTGGTCAGGGAAGCCCTGGTGTTTGCCTTTGATGATCTGCATGGGGAGCGGGTGATCGGATTGGTTCGTACCGCCAATGCCGCTTCAAGACGTATTCTTGAGAAGTGTGGCTTCAACTTCGAGCGGGAGGTGATGCTGCATGGCGCGCCAACCAACATGTACGCCTTTGGCAAAACGAGCGGCTTATGAACGAACATCCGTGCGCAATTATCAGGCGTGACGAGACGTCGTCGCTGGTCATTCCTCGCCGGATTCAGCTAGCGCATCGCGGACGATCGCGTAATAGGGGGCAAGCTCGGGGATATCGGCGGCCAGCCTGTCGAAGGCGGAGTCGGATGGCGCAAGGGTGCCGGCGTATTTCGCTTGCGTGAAGGCCCGATGGGCGGCAAGGGCTTCGGCCTCGGCCTTGTGCACAACGGTATAGACGGGCGAGGGGACAGTGCGGCCTTTGACGATGATGCGATCGAGCTCGACGACGGTGTAGGTGCCGGCGACCAGCCTTGCGGTCTCCTCGCCGAGCAGCAGTGCTACGCCATAATTCTTCGAGGCGCCTTCGAGGCGGGAGGCGAGGTTGACGCTGTCGCCGAGGCAGGAATAGTCGAAGCGGCGGGTCGAGCCCATGTTGCCGACGATGCATTCGCCGGTGTTGATGCCGACTCCCATCTTTAGCACGTGCGGCTTGCCGCCGCGCGCCGCCGCCTCCCGTTCCAGCTCACGGTTCAGGCTCGATATCGCCGCCTGCATGGCGAGCGAGGCCGTGACCGCGTGGAGTGCATGGTCGGGATCGTCGAGTGGGGCGTTCCAGAAGGCCATGATGCAGTCGCCCATATATTTGTCGATCGTGCCGCCATGATCCATCACGACGTCGGAAAGCGGCGTCAGCAGCCGGTTGATCAGGCCGGTTAGTTGCTCCGGATCGTCCTTCAGCGTCTCGGCGATGGTTGTGAACCCACGCACATCCGAAAACAGCACGGAGAGCGTGCGCCGCTCGCCGCCAAGCTTCAACTGCGAGGGATCGTTCGACAGGCGCCGGACCAGATCGGGCGAGATATATTGGGCGAAGGCGCGGATGATCTGCCGCTTGTTGCGGCGCTCCTCGGCATAATCGAAGGCGGCCTGGCCGAAGGCGACCGAGACATAGGCAACGACTGGCCCGAGTGGCGAGACGAAGACATGGGCAAAGCGGATACCCGCAAAACTCGCCGCTGCGAAGGCAAGCACTGCCGCGGCGCTGGCGACGATCGTCAACCATCCCGTCGAGCGCCAGACGGTGGCGGCGGCAAGCAGCACGGTGATCAGGATGCAGGCGGCGACCAGCGGCAGGCGGGCTTCCGCGATCGACAGGCCACGACGGATATTGTCGTAGATCGTCGCCTGGATCTCGACACCGGAGACCAGCTTGCCGGTGTGAACGGTATAGGGCGTGGCGAAGGCATCGACGCCACCCTTGTCGATGGCAGGCGCATTTTGCAGGCTGAGGCCGACCAGCACGACGCGGTCCTTGAAATAATCCGGTGGCAGCAGGTTCTCAGGGTCTAGTGCCTGGTAGTAGGAGACGGTGGGATAGCTGCGGGCCGGGCCGAAGGATTGGATGAGTCGGCCGGCCGACAATACCTCGGTCGGACCTCCGGACGCCTTTGCCAGCATGGCGGCGAAGCCGTCCTTATAGCCGGGAATACGCCGGAACGTGCCGTCGCCGCTGAGATCGATCGAGGCAATGCCGGTCACTGCACCGGCTTCGGTCAGTTGCGGCAGCGGCGTGGCGCGGATCAGCTGCGAAGCCTGTGGCGTCTCGATCAGTGTTTCGTCGCCGGCGAGCACGACATCGGGGCCGACGGCCTTGGTGATCGCATCGTCGTTATCGGGGTTCGAGGGTTCGGCCATGATGATGTCGAGGCCGATGACAAGGGCGCCGGCCGCGCGTAACTGCCTGACGAGTTCGGCATGTAGGCTGCGCGGCCAGGGCCATTGCGCATTGATATCGGCAAGCGAAGGTTCGTCGATCGCGACGATGACAGGCCCGCCTTGCGGTGGGCGTGGATCGTCGACGGTCGAGAGATAGTCGAAGCTTCTGAGTTCCAGCAACGACCATGCCGGCAGGCGCGACAGCAGCGAGATGGTGACGAGGGTGGCGAGCGCCAGCACCAGCAGCCTGAGATGACGGCTTTCGGCTTGCCCGCCGGCCGGCCGAGGCTTGCCTCGCACCGGCATCAGAAGCGGACTTTGAGCGTGCCCTTGAAGGCGCGGCCCCAGCCGGGCACGCCGGGCGTGAGCTCGAAATCCTCATCGAGCAGGTTATAGGCGGCCGCTTCCAGCGCGATGCGTTTGTCCAGGGGTTCCCAGATCAGGTGGGCATCGAGACTCCAATAGTCGTCGAGTTTCGTGCCGAGGTCGTCGCCGTCGCGCTCGCCGACATAATTGGCCGCCACCGTCGCCTTGACCTTGGCCTCATTGACCCAGGTCAGCGCGATCTGGCCAGAGTTGCGGGGAATGAACGGCAGCGAACCGCCGTAGTTCGGCTCCAGCGGGTCCTTGTTCTCCGATTCCATGTAGGCATAAGTGGCGGAAAGGCCGAAACCATAGCCGAGCGCGACGTTGGCGGTCACGGCGGCGCGGTCCACGCTGCCGCGCGACAGCGGCAGGCTGTCGGCCGCCGGAAGCGAGATCAGCGGAAAGTCGATCGAGAAATCATGCAATTCCTGGTGCTGGTATTCGACCGAGGTGAAGAAACGATCGGTCCACTCGGCATCCCATTGCAGCGCCACTGTATCGCTATAACCTTCGATGCCGACCGAGAACTGGTTCGGCTGCAGGCCGAGGATGCCGATCGGGGCGAGAGTGGGAACGCCGGTATCGACGCTCTGACGCATGAAGGCGGCACGCAGCCAATGGTTCTGGACGGGTGACCAGGCGAGGCCGAAGCGCGGCTCCAGCCGGCTGACATCGACGCCGTCGCCAGACATGCGCGTGCCGAACAGCGCATATTCCCCCTTCAGATCAGGCGTGATCTCGTGCAGAATGTCGACATAGGCGCGGGCGATATCGACGCGGTTGTCGGCCTCCGTGGGGCCAAGCGTCGTGCCGTCGAGGAAGCCCGGAACGATATCCTCGATGTGCAGGAAGCTGCTGTTGTGGGCATCGATCCAGCCGCCCTCGATGCCGTAGCGGAAAGTCAGGGGTCCCGCGCCGATATCGTGGTTGAGGGCGGCGACATAGGTCTTCGAGCTCTGGTCCTGGGTGATCTGCCCGAAGGGGCGGATATCGGTGCCGGGACCGCCAAGGAACGGCACCGTCTCCCAATCGAACGCCAGTTCGTCGGTGGTCTTCGTTCGCGTGCCGGAATAGAGCAGCGCTGCATTCAGCACGTTTTCGTAGCCAAATGTGTGGCTCCAACCGATGCCGGCATTGGTCGTCGTGATGATGTCGCGTCGGGTCTGATAAAGCGGTAATTCGTCGGGTGCCAGAGGGAAGCCGAGCAAGGGAATGAACAGTCCATCGTTCAAAATGGTCGACAGCTGGGAATTGCTGCTCAAGGTATCGAGGTCTAAATCGCGTTTGGCGCCATTGAAATAAGCGACGACACGATCATCAGGGGTGATCGTCGCTGTGAGATAACCGTTGCCGCTCAGGATCTTGTTCTCGGTGGAGAAGCCGCCGAAATCCGTATAGTCGCCATCGCGGGCGATCTCCTCCCAGTTCAGGTTGCCGTAGAAGCTGAGCGGGATGGTCTCGTTGGAGAAGCCCTGGATCTCGGCCTCGCCGATGCGCCTCGTGTGGCCGTCGACGCTGTTGATGCCGCCGCCGAGTGAACCTTCGATGAAGGGGGTGCGCAGAAGCGTTGCCGAGCGCGAACGGCCCGACAGCATGTGCGGATCGAGCAGCAATCCCTGGAACAGCGAGGAAAAGCTCGACGTGTTGACGCGGTACTGGCTGATATTGTCGTCGCCGAAATCGGTCGCATTATTGAAGGGGAAGATGCTGCCCTTGATCGACTGGTCGGTATAGCCGCTGCCTTCGAAGGGACTGAAGACGGCATCGCCATAATAACGGCCCCACGCGTCCAGGCCCTGTAGGCGGAAGGCGTTGTTCAGCGTCGAGCCGGCATCCTGGTTGGCGCCGAGCGCGCTGTAGTCGCCGCCGCGCGCCCTGGAGCGGCGGAGAAATTCCTGGGCGTTGCGGATCGCGCCGTCGGCGTCGTAGTCGTCGATGTCGACGGCGGTGCGGAAGGAGGAGATGACGGGATCGTTCTTGTCGAGCCTGTCAGCATTGTCGACCGCCTGTGCGGAGGGGATGCGGTCACCCTTTTCGTAATGGGCGGCGGCGAGCATCAACTGTGACTGCGAATGGGCCGGATTGGCGGTGCTGGCGGCCAACAGGTCCGCCAGCGCCTTGTCGCGTTCGCCGGTCTGCAGGTAGTAGCGGCCGCGGGCGAGGAGAGCGATGTCGTAGGACGGATCGACCGCGAGCGCCGCATCGATCTCGCGCTTGGCATCCTTCATCCTGGACTGGTCGAGATAGAGAATGGCAAGATTGCCGTGGGGAACCGGGTCCTGCGGATCGAGCGCGATCGCCTTCAGGAAGGCCGCCTCGGCCTCGCCATTGGCGTCGCGGGCGCTTTGCAGCAGGCCCATCGAGTTCAACGATCCTGATGCACCGGGCGCAAGCTCGATGGCGCGGTTCAGATCGGCCAGGGCGCCGTCGATGTCGCTTTCGTAGCTCGCCTTGTAAGACGCGCGCGCGGCAAGGGCGATCGGATGGTTCGGATCGAGCGAGAGGGCGCGGTTCACCGCCTCCTGCATCTGGGCGCGGTCATCGATCAGCTGCGCCAGCTGGGCGCGGATCGCGGGCAGGGTGGGATCGTCGGGAAAACGCTTCTCGGCGTCCCTGATCACATCGACAGCGGCGCGCGGGTTTTGCAGAAAGCCGGCGGTGTAGGCCTGCATGATCGCGCCATAGGGGCCGACAGCTGATGACGGCGGCTTTTCGACATGTGCGGGATCGGCAAGCGAACGGGCGAAATAGCCGCCATATTGCGCCATGTTCCGGCGGTTGGCGTCGAGATGCGGCAGTGCTGCCGCAAATAGCCTTGCGGCTTCGTCGTAGCGTTTTTCGGAGCCGGCGATCGTGGCATCGATCAGGTCGACGCGGGCCTTCTGGGCGGTCGTCAGCTTACGGCCCCGAACTTCCTGAAGCGTGGCGGCTGCAACCTGCCGGCCATCGAAGGCGCTCTGCACTTCGGCAAGCTCCAGCCAGTCCTCGGTGGTGCGACGCTCCGGCGGCAAAGCCAGCAGCCGGCGGCGCTCGTCGGCCATGCGGCCTGCC